>CAKQBG010000049.1 GCA_934216145.1 uncultured Anaeroplasma sp. | reverse complement strand
TCTCTATAATTTAAAGGTGTATCTACTCCCTAAAATTTAGAGGTGTATATGCTACTCCGTATAATTTAGATAACCAAAATTAAGTCCAACCTGAAATATGGTTGGGCTTTTTTTGACTTTAAAAAAAAGACATTTTAAAAAGATCTAAAATGTCTTAATTATAATATTTATTTTCTAGCTACACCAGTTTTTATTGCAGCTTCCATAACAGCCTTACTAACTACCTCAACTACTCTCTTATCAAAAGCAGATGGTACAATATAATCAGGAGTTAATTCCTCATCCTTAATGATTGAGGAAATAGCATATGCAGCAGCTAGCTTCATCTCTTCATTAATTTTTTTAGCTCTTACAGCTAAAGCGCCCTTAAAGATTCCAGGGAAGGCTAAAACATTATTAATTTGGTTAGGATAATCACTTCTACCAGAACCAACTATATAAGCACCAGCCTCTTTTGCATCATCATAAGTAATTTCAGGGTTTGGATTTGCCATTGCGAAGATAATAGGCTTATCATTCATAGACTTTACCATTTCCTTAGATACTAGGTTAGGAGCAGAAACTCCAACAAATGCATCAGCATTCTTCATAATACTTGCAAGAGTATTATCATGATTTAATGGTGTATCAAAGATATTCTCATCAATTAATTCTTTAATTAAGAAATCGTATGAATCATATTTATTCTTATCTACAACACCATTAATATTATAGGCATATATTTTACCTACTCCAATTTTCTTTAGCATTTTAGCAACCATAGAACCAGCAGCACCAGTACCAGATAATACAACAGTCATATCCTTAAGATTTCTTTTTGTTAATCTAGCAATATTTAAGAATGCAGAAGCAACAATAATAGAAGTACCATGTTGATCATCATGGAATACTGGAATATCCATTTCCTCTATTAATCTTCTTTCAATTGTTACACATCTTGGTGCTGAAATATCTTCAAGGTTAATTGCACCAAGTGTTGGCTCTAAAGCTTTACAAATTTGAATTATTTCTTCAACATTTTGTGTCTTTAAGCATAAAGGAATTGAATCAACCCCTGCTAATTCTTTTAATAAAATTGATTTACCTTCCATAACAGGAATAGCTCCATATGGTCCAATATTACCTAATCCTAATACTGCTGAACCATCAGTAATAACAGCTACCATATTAGCCTTTGATGTATAATCATAAGCTAAATCCTTATTAGCTTCAATCTCCTTACATACATAAGCTACACCTGGTGTATAAGCCAATGACAAATCTTGTTGGTTTTCAATTTTAACCTTAGATTTAATCTCTAGCTTACCATGATTTTCCTTATGTAATTTTAGTGCATCTTCTTTTAAACTCATCTTTCTCCTCCAAAAATATTATTTCCATAATAATCTATTGCACAAATCATTTTAAAATTTTCAACTTTTAGCTTTTTAATTGATTCAGGTCCTAAGTCTAAGAAGGCAATTTCCTTTGCTTCCTTAACTGCTTTAGCTAATAACGCTCCACAGCCACCTGTTGTAATAAAATATAGAATTTTATTATTAATATAATAATCAGTACATTCCTTACTTCTAGGACCCTTACCAATAGTACCAACTACATTTAATTCCTTCATCATACTTGAAAATGGATCCATTCTAGAAGATGTAGTAGGTCCTATAGATCCTATAACATGACCAGGCTTAGTAGGAGTAGGACCAGCATAATAAATAAATGAATTATTAAAATCTACTGGTAACGGTTCATTATTATCAAGCATTTTTCTTATACGCATATGAGCAGCATCTCTAGCTGTATATATAATGCCTGAAAATTCTATAACATCTCCAGCCTTAATATCTTTTAGTTTTTCTTTATCATTAGGATATTCAATTATCATAGAATCACCACCTTATGTCTTGATGCATGACATTGAATATTTACCGCAACTGGTAATGATGCAATATGACATGGATAGGTATTAACCTTAACCCTAAAAGCAGTAGTATTACCTCCAAGTCCCATTGGACCTATATTAGTTGAATTTATTTTCTCTAATAAATCATCCTCAAGTTTTTTCGCATCAGGATCATTTGAATAATCATTTATATCTCTTAATAAAGCTTCCTTAGCAAGTAGAGCACATTTTTCTAAATCTCCACCAATTCCAACTCCAACTATTAATGGAGGGCAAGCTCTACCACCAGCTTCCTTGATGGTTTCTATAACGAAATTTTCAATTCCCTTTATACCATCAGCAGGAAGAAGCATTTTAACCTTACTCATATTTTCACTACCTGCTCCTTTAGGACATACAGTTATTTTCAATGTATCTCCCATTACAAGCTTAGTATGAATAATTGCAGGAGTATTATCTTTTGTATTAATTCTATTTAAAGGCGATTTAACAACACTCTTTCTTAAATATCCTTCTAAATATCCTTCCCTTACTCCCTTATTAATGGCATCATATAATGAACCATCAATAAAAACCTCATTACCAAGCTCAACAAAGACAATAGTTATTCCTGTATCCTGGCACATTGGTATATTTTCATTTTTAGCTAACTCATCATTTTCAATAATTTGTTCTAAAATTGATTTCGCAAGACCACATTCATTTTTACTTGCTGAACGAATCTCATTTAAAACATCATCGGAAATGATTGTAGCGGCTTCAATACATAATCTCTTAACTTCTTCAGTTATTAGATGAGTTTCTATTTTTTTCATAACCATACCTCGATAAAATTATACAATGAATATTTCTTTTTTTAAAGAAAAAAAGAAAATATATTTATTTATTTTCATACTTGGCATATAATAAGTATAGGCCACATTGGAGTGATTTGATGGATGACATTGTTAAATTGTGGTTGGAAAATAAAAAGAGCTTATTTCAAAAATATAATTATATTTCAAATGAAGAGATAAATGATTTTTTATTAAGAATTAAAATGCTTATATTTAATGAATACTATAAATATATTGATATTTATGATTCTATATCTAAAATTTCAAGTATCTTAGAAAGTTTTTTAATTAGATTGAATTATAAAAATGAAGAAATAAAAAGAATTATTGATTCATTTCAAAAAGCGCTAATTAAAATTGAAAAATATTTATATCTAGATTTAGATAATTATCTAAATAGTGATCCTGCAATAATAGATAAAGAAGAATTTGTTTTATCCTCATTAACCTTTTTTGCTATATTAGGCTATAGAGTAGCTCATGAGCTTATTTTATTAGGAATTAAAATTCTACCTAAAATGATTTCAGAATATATCCATTCTAATACAGGAATAGATATTAATCCTAACGCAAAAATAGGTTATGGCTTTGTTATAGATCATGGAACTGGTGTTGTTATAGGGGAAACCTCTATAATTGGAAATAATGTAAAACTATTTCATGGTGTTACACTTGGCTCTAAGAAAATAACAAATCTATTTAAGCTTAAAAATGAAAAGAGACACCCAACATTAGAGGATAATGTAATTATTTGTTCAAACTCATCGATATTAGGTGATATTATTATAAAAAAAGGCGCTATTATAGGGACATCTTTAATAATTGATAAAAATGTAGAAGAAAATGAAATTGTGAGAGGTACTAGATGAAGGTAGAATATTATAAGGAATATAGTAATATATTAAAAAGAGATATGGAATTTAAGGTTTATGGTCATGCTGGTAAGCCTTGTATCTTTTTCCCTAGCCAAAATGGCAGATTTTATGACTATGAGGATAGAGGAATGATTAATTCCATTGAATGGTATATTGAAAATGGTAAAATTCAGATATTCTGTGTTGATAGTATGGATTTAGAATCATTTAGTGCTGATTGGATGAATCCTAGTGACAGAATATTTCATCAGGAATTATATTATCGCTATGTAGTTGAAGAATTTGTAAAAAGAGTTTATGACATTAATCCTAATGGCTATAATAATTCTGGAATTATGACCTATGGTGTATCTATGGGAGCATATCACGCTGTAAATTTTTTAATTAGAAGACCTGATATATTTGATGCTGTTTTAGCATTATCTGGTATTTATAGAACTAATTTCTTTATTCATGATTATAGTGATGAATTAATGTTTTTAAATTCACCTATTGATTCATTAAGAAATATGAATTATGACCATTTCTATATTGATTTATATAAAAAGGCTCGTATTATTATTTGTGTTGGTCAGGGAAGCTGGGAGGAAGACTGTCTAAACGACACTAAAGCTATGGATTATGAATTAAAGAGATTAGGTATACATGCATGGATTGATTATTGGGGATATGAACATCCACATGATTGGCCAAGCTGGTTAGAACAGACTCCTCATTTTATGTATCATATATTAGATTAATTATTATAGGTATTTTCTATTGCTGGAAAATGCCTTTTTTCTACATTTATATTTAATTTATTAAATATTAATTAAATAGCTTAATAATTTTTTTTATTTTATTTCCATAAAAAACTATTGCATATTTTGAAATAAAGTATATAATTAGATTCGTTTAAAGTTACCTATATCTTTAGACATTTTTGGGGAGTTAAAAAGTTAAATATTTTAACAAGTTACAAGCCAATAAAAAATAAATAAATATTTTTTTGGAAAGGAAAAAAATGAGAAAGGGAGATTCTCTTTCTGATTCGGTAAACAGCGTTGGCAAAACCACTTATCGAATTGCACAACATAGTTAAATACTATGGTGACAATTGTGTAGTAGATGGTCTCAATTTGAACATCTATGAAAACGAGTTTGTAACTCTACTAGGACCTTCTGGATGTGGTAAAACTACCACTCTAAGAATGATAGGAGGATTTGAGTATCCTAATTCAGGAGAAATTATTGTTAATGGAAAAATTATTAATGATCTTCCAGCTTATGCAAGACCAATTAATACAGTATTCCAGAGATATGCATTATTTCCACATTTAAATGTCTTTGATAATGTAGCATTTGGTTTGACAAACCGTGGTAGAAAATTTATTATTAATTTCTTTGGCGGAATTGAAAAAATCAAAAAAGAAGCGATTGAAGAAAAAATAAGAAGAGGAGCTAAAAAGGATACTAAAAGTGTCAATTATTTTGATATCAGTAGAGTATTAAAGGCTCACATTAAAGAAGCGGTAGAAGATGCTTTAAAAATGGTTAATTTATCTAGCTTTGAAAAAAGAAGTATTGATAAAATGTCAGGCGGACAGATGCAAAGAGTCGCAATAGCTCGTGCCATTATTTTAAAGCCTAAAATTTTATTACTAGATGAACCACTTTCAGCTTTGGACTTAAAGCTAAGACAAAACATGCAATATGAGCTTAAGGAAATGCAAAGAAATCTAGGAATAACATTTATATTTGTAACTCATGATCAAGAGGAAGCTATGGTTATGAGTGATAGAATTATTGTTATGAAGGATGGTATCATTCAGCAAATGGGTACACCAAAGGATATATATAATGAACCTGTTAATAGATATGTAGCTAATTTTATTGGTGAATCTAATATTATGAATGGTGTTTATGTTGCTAAAAATGTAGTTCATTTCTTAGGACAGGATTTCCCTGTATTAGGATATGAATTTGATATTGATGAGCATGTTGATGTCGTAATTAGACCAGAGGACTGGGATGTAGTACCTATTGAAAAGGCTAAGGTTGTTGGCTTTGTTACATCATCAATTTTCAAGGGAGTTCATTATGAGCTTTGTGTTGATATTGAGGGTGTTGAATATGTTGTTCATACATATGAGGATGTTAAAACAGGAGAGCATGTTGGCTTAACTGTTGACCCATATGAAATATGCTTGATGAAGGTGGATGGCTCATGCAAAAAACTAGTGCCAATAGAGTAAAACCAGCTCATCAGAATGCTCATAGATTAGATAAGCTAGCTAAACCCTATTTAATTTGGCTTTATATTCTTGCAGTATTACCAATGATCATTATGGTATTTTTAATGTTCGTTGATACTGAGGGTACTAGATTTGATGGAATGAGCTTTTCTATTTCAAATTTTTCAATTTTAACAGAAACATCAACTATTATTGCCTTTTTTAATTCAATAAAATATTCTTTTATAACAACAGCTATATGCATCTTTTTTGGATATTTAGTAGCTTATTTGTTATATAAATCTAAATTCAAAAATAAATATTTAATATTAATTCTATTAATTCTTCCAATGTGGACTAATTTCTTATTAAGAATTAATGCTTTAGCTTCAATGTTTAAAGAAAATAATATTATTACATCTATTCTTGGAATAAAAGGTATTAATATTATTGGAACAGATTTTGCGATTATATTAGGTATGGTATTTACATACTTACCATTTATTGTATTACCTATTTATACATCATTAGAAAAAATTGATCCTTTATTACATGAGGCTGCCCTAGATTTAGGCTGTACAGAATTTAAAAAGTTTTGGAAGGTTATTGTACCATTATCTAGTAAGGGTATAGTATCAGGATCTATAATGGTATTATTACCATGCTTATCAGGATTCGCAATACCAAAGGTTTTAGGTGATGGTAATATTATTTTAATTGGTAATATTATTGAACAAAGCTTTATTAATATGTCTTATAATCAGGGTTCTGTATTAGCTGTGGTAATATTAATTATTATACTAGGTTCTATTATGATAGTTAATAAGGTTGATAAGGAAGGAGAAACATTATTATGATGAATGAAGAAGTACGTCCTTATAATCCCAATGATTATGTTAGAGCAACAATAGAAGAATATGGCTTTAAAGAGCATAAGGTTTTAAAGCTTACTTGGAAGATTATTAGTAAGATTTTACTAGTATTCGCTATATTTATGCTATATTTTGCTGTTATAGTAATTGCGATACAATCATTTAATTCATCTGATTCAACTACTCAATTTGAATCATTTACCTTCTCAAATTATATTCATATGTTTGATAAAAGAACTCTTAATGATTCGATTATTAATACCTTTAAGACTAGTATACTTGCGACATTAATTGCGACTGTATTGGGTACATTCTTTGCAATTGGAGCGTATTTTCTACCTCCAAAAATTAAAGCTAGATTATCATTATTAAATAATATTCCTTTATTAAATGCAGATATAGTTACAGGTATTTCATTAATGCTAGTATTCTCTGCTTTATTACCTATTAATAATCATATATTTGGCTTTTGGACTATTTTAATTGCTCATATATATTTCATATTACCATATATATTCCTATCAGTTTTACCTAAAATGAAGGAGATTGACCCTAATATGCTTGAAGCATCTATGGATTTAGGTATTAAGCCTTTTAAATCTATTGTTAAGGTTATTATTCCTGCAATTAGAGGCGGAATTTTCTCTGGTATGGTTTTAGCATTTACAATTTCATTTGAGGATTTCGTTGTTGGTTATTTCACTACTGGTAATGGCTATAATACTTTATCAATTTGGATTTATTCATCAATTGGTAAAAAGTCTTTATTCCCTGGTGTTTATGCTTTCTCAACTACGTTAACATTATTTATGATAGTTGTAATTGTCCTTTATAATATTGTGAAAGGAAGAATAGATTATGAAAAGAAAACTAAGTAGTTTACTTTTAATATTTATTATTGCTTTAACTATTTCTTCCTGTGCTGGAAGAGAGAAACTATTATTTCTTAACTGGGGAGAATATATTGATGAATCATTAATTACTGCATTTGAGAATAAATATAATTGTGATGTTGTTATGGACCTTGGAGATAGTAATGAAATATTCTATTCAAAGGTTAGAGCTGGCACAACTGTTTATGATGTAATATGTCCTAGTGATTATATGGTTGAAAAGATGTATCGTAATAATATGCTATTAAAGATTGATTTTGATAAGTATGGCTTGACAGCATATAAGAATCAAGAATTAATCGCTCCTGTTAAAGCAATATATGAAGAAATGCATAAGCAAACTAGTGATGTTGATAAGGAAAATGAAACTATTAGTGATTATTCTACTCCTTATTTATGTGGTACATGGGGAATTATGTATTCAACTGAGGTTTCAGGACTTGAAAATACTATAAAAAATGAAAAGAATTCATGGAGTATATTATTTGACAGAAGTAAAACCCCAGTTGGAACTAAAATAGCAATGTATGATTCTAGTATTCATGCTTATTATGCTGCATGTAAGTATTTTGAGGATGAAGGTTTGGATTTTAATACCTATGAAGAGCTTCCTTCTTCTAAGCTATCTCAAATTAAAGATTTAGTTAAAGGAGTAAAGTTTGATGCTTGGGGTAATGATAATATAAAGAAGGATATAGTTGCAGGAAATTTAGATATTGGTTTTATGTGGACTGGAGATTTCTTATATTATTATTGTGAGAACGCTACTGAAACAGTTTTAAATGCTTATACTAATAATGATGCAAAAATAGATGAACTAATTAATGTTTTAAATGAAATAACAAAAGATGATGGAGAATACAATATAAATGGTAAATCATATTCAATTGGCTTTGATTTATTTATTCCTAATGATACTATTGCCTTTTGTGATAATTTGGTTATTTCTAATCAATCATCTAATCAAGAGCTAGCTCATAAGTTTATTGATTTTATGATTTCTAATTCTATTACAGTTAATGATGTAGAATATACTCCTGCATACAGCAATACCTATTATGTAGATTATAATACTCCATATTTATCTGTTTATAATAAAATTATTGATTTGAAGTATAGTAATCCTGAAACAAAGGAATTACTTACATTAACTCAAGAGGATGAGGATTTGTTTAAAGAAGAAATTAAATCAACATCTATAAGCAATACAACTCTATATTCTACTATTTATGATTATGTGACTAGCATTGCTTTTGGTAAATATTATGATAAGGATATAGTTAAAGGTAATATACTTTCTGCATTCCCAAGAACATATATTAATAGCATTAATACAACATTCAATAATGCACGTGCGTAATAAATATTAATGATGCCTAATAAGCATCATTTTTATTTTTATAATATTATCATTTTATGAAAATGCTTTTCTTTTTGAATTAAATAGAATATAATTCTACTAGAGGTATTTTATATGATTTTTGATTTAAAGAAAAATAATATATCATTAGCTAAAGCATTATATTTAGCAAATGAAAATGATGTCATTTATTTAGATGATAAAGAATATTTTGAAAAGGTTATTGTTAAAACTCCTAATATCACTATAAAGGGAAGAAGTAATTCAATTATAAATTTTAACGCAAATAATGGTTCTATTATTCCTAAGGGGTTAGGTGGGGATGGAGTGAAAAAATATGGCACTACAGGAAGTGCTACATTAACTATTTCTACTAGTGCTAGAGGCTTTCATATGGAGAATGTTACAGTTGTTAATTCCTACAATAATGGTTTAAATGATAGGAGTGGAAGACAGGCAGTTGCCTTTAAATCTGAAATATCTGATTTATTTATTAATAATTGTAGATTTATAGGCAATCAGGATACATTATATGTTGATTATGGAAGTAATAATTATATTATTAATTCTTATATTGAGGGTGATGTTGATTTTATATTTGGTTCTGCTGATTGTTATTTCATTAATTGTAATATATATGCTAAAAAAAGTAATAAAAGCTATTATATAGCTCCTAATACCTATAATAATAATTCATATGGATTAGTATTCATTAAATGTATATTTACTAAGGCTATAGAAACTGAATGTTATTTAGGTAGATGGTGGTTTCCTAATAAGTCATTACTTCCTATTGATCCTAAAGCTTCTTTTATTGAATGTAAATTCAAAGGTAATATTATTATGGAAGTAATTAGAATGCATGAAGAGGATATCGGTACTGGTAGACTTTTAGTTAAAGCTTCAACTATAAATGATGAAATAATTAATATAAATAATGATGATAGCTTATGTAATAGCATTATGAAAAATGTAGGTGATATTAGTGATAAACTTTCATAAATATGGTTTCTTAGATGTTAAACATTTAAAAAGAATAATTGATGATTATAACTTTTGGTTATGTGAGCTTGATCCTATTTACTTATTTATATGGAGTGATTTATATAAACCTGAAATTTGTTTTAATAATGATTTTTGTTTTATTAGATTATTAATACCAGAAGTTGGAATTTGCTATTACCCACCAATTGGTAATGGTAATTTAAAGATGGCCTTATTTGACATAAAAGAGGATGCCTGGGAAAATGGTATTGATTTTAAGATTGTTGGAATTGATGACAAACTTAAAAGAAATTTTAATTTTGTAACTTCTCCTAATCCTTTATATTCTAATTATATATATTTAAGTGATTCATTAGCTTTATTTAATAATAAAGGATTAAAGCCATTTTTTTTGAAATACAACAAATTTATGAAAGAAAATAAGAATGTTTTCTTTAAATTATCTAAAAAGGAAGATTTTACTAGAATATTAGAATTTATTAGTGTTTGGCAAAATGAAGATATTAATAGAAGTAAGGATCCATATTTCTATCCATCCTTAAATATGCTTAAAAAGGTTATGGAGCATTTATATGAGCTTGAATTAAAATGTCTAATTATTCAAAATGAAAATGGTGAGATTTATTCTATAAGTATATTTCATTTGAATAATAATGTTGGGTATGTTCATTTCTTTTTATGTCTAAATAAGCCAGGTCTTTTAGAGGTTACTATATCTCAAACCGCAAAGGTTATTTCTAAGTCTGCAAGATATATTAATTTAGAGTGTCATTTAGGTAATTTAGATAAAGAAAAGCTTTATAATGATTTAAAGCCTTTAAAGTTTGAAGAATATTATACTAATTTGGGAGGTATTATTAGTGAAGAAAAAGAAGAATAAATCGAGGTTTTTATTTTATGTAATAGCGGTAACATGCTTAGTTGTTTTCGCATTAATATTATTGTCATCAATTCTTAATATTGGTGAGAAGCTTAGTAATATTTCTATTTATTTAGAAATTGGCTTTTATGTTTTAGCTGTTTTATTAGTTATATTAGGTATAGTTTGGCCTGTTGTCGCAATCATCAAGAGTCCATCTCTTTCTATTGTCACATCATTGGATGATAGAAGTGGAGAAGCTATTCGAGTTTACAAGAAGGTAGCTAAGGTAATTGTTAAAAATAATGATTTACCTAATGAAGAAATGATGATGCTTGTTAATTATAAAAATCCTGATGAATTACTTTTTAATTTAAATTATGTATTTGAGCATTGTATTAGAAAGCAATTAAATGGTATAATAATATCAAATGCGAAAACTGTTATGATTTCTACTGCTATTTGTCAAAATGGTAGATTTGATATGATTACAGTATTTGCAGTAAATTTAAGAATGATTAAGCAACTTGTTGAAAGATGTGGCTTTAGACCATCAATGACTAATTTATCTAAGCTTACAGTTAATGTTTTTGCAACAGCATTAATTGCGGATGGATTAGAGAATTTAAAGATTGAGGATGTTGTTCCTAAAACAGCCTTATCAGCAATTCAAGAGATTCCAATGCTTGGTAAGGTTTTAGAATCTGTTTTAGATGGTGCTGCAAATGCGCTATTAACTATTAGAATTGGCTGTGTAGCTAGAAGATATCTATATAGCGATGGAGCTTATGTTACAAAGGATACTATTAGAGCTAGTGCTTATAAAGAGGCTTTATTAATCATTCCACAGGTTATAGCAGAAACAATTGCCTTTTTCCCTAGAAAGGTTGTTCGTTTCTTCTCATCAAATAAAGAAAAAGAGGTAAAGGTAGATGCAAAATAACGAAAATAACCTAAATCAAAATATTCCAGAAAGTGTTTGGGCTGATGGTTGTCCTGAGGTTGTAAAGGAAGAAGATAAGATTCCTGCACAAGAATTATTAGCCATGGCTATTAATTATGTAGTTGAAAACTGTGTTGTTCCTAAAGGATTTAAGCTTGAACATGGTTATCCTAATTTAAATTTCCCTAATATTATTATGAAAAGAGATGGAGTTTTATACGCTGTTGTAGTATTTCCATCAATTTATCCTCAATATGCTATTATGCAGGATAAATTTAGAATCGATTTTGTTAAGCAATCTAAGGAAAAGGGTATTACTCCTTTATTCGCTCCTGTTGGCTATAAATCTATTGATCCTGAAAGAGCTAAGGCTGGTTTAACATTAAGAGGAGATGTTTTCCAAACTAGCTTCCCTGGCTTTATTGTATTAAATGATGAAGAGAAGTTTAATTATTCAGTTAAGCCTGAAGATTTATTTAGACCATAGTAAATTATCCAGTTTTAATGAACTGGATTTTTAATTCTTAGTGAATAATTACTTATAATTCTAAATTAATATAGTATATAAAAAAGGCTATGAAACAAAATAAATTTTCATAGCCCTTTATAATTATATTTTATAATAAATCATTCCATAAAGAATCATCAATATATTTTTCATTAACAATAATTTCTGGATTTTTTCTTAGAATATGTCTAGTTATATAGAATATTTTATTCGCATCACATACTAATACTTTAGCATTTCCAAAGCTATGTTCTTCCATAGCCTTAAGAGTTAAAAAGGCTTTATCTAGCTTAGGAAAATCCATAGAGATATGAGGATTTTTAGGATTATAATGCTTTCTCATATAAGAATCTATTAATATATTATCTTTTTTTATACATAAATGCATTGGAGTATCACTTAATCGGTTAGGAATATTTAATACCTCTTCAACAGAGTGAATAAAGGTATTTCTTTCATTTCCTACTCCTATTAATAATATTTTAGCATTTTTTTCTCTTAATCTATCATATACACCATGAGGTGTAGCAGGAGTATTATTATATTCTTCTCCTTTGATAAATTCAAAAGAAGAATTACCATATGCCAAAACACTATGTGTTGGATGTAAAGAACGATAGACCTTTTCTCTTTTCATAAATAAAGTAGGTAGTATTCCTACACAAGGTAGAGATGTTAAAGGATTATATATAGGATTTGTTTCATTTATAGTTGCCCACGTATGAGAGGGAAGAATAAGAAGACCATCCTTAAAATAATCCATTAATGTATCTAAAATATCATTCGCGTCATATCCTATTTTTTTACATGAGGAATGAATTAGTACTGTATCAGTAGGATTTAATCCCATATTTTTTAAATCTATTATTAGGTTATTTAATATCATTTGCTAGCTTTTCCTTTTTCTTTTTATAATCATTTTTTGTTGCGACCTTATCATAATAGCTAACTATCCATCCAGCTTTTGTTAGAGGTGGAAGTATTACTAGAGGAAACATATGGTGTATTATTATATCTATTTCAATTTTATTTAGAGGTCCATAATCTCTTTTAGCATTTTTTAATGATGTTTTAGGATGTCTTAATCCATGGAAACGATGTCCCTCTTTAGTGTGATGCCAATCATATAAATAATAATCATGTAGTAAAGCGCCTCTTATTAATGACTTAAGATCTATTTTTGAGTTATGCTTTTTATGATATTTATAACATAGATAAGCAACACTTATTGAATGATCATATGTAGATGTATTTCCATGATGTCTATAATTTTTCATTGATTGATAGCTTTCTTTACTAATTATAGGCTCTATTAAATCTAAAAATTCCTTTTCCATTATCCTAACCTCTATGCTATTTTAGCACAACTTTATTATAAGCTAAATGGTAATTTATTTAAATATATTTATTTTTAAATAATTTTATAATATGATAATTTAAAAGGAAGAAAAATTTTATTATAAATAAGTAATTAAAAAAATGTAATGATGTATATCATACAACATTAGATCTAATGGGCCCAGATTGTGTTAGAATTCATCTAATTCCACCTAAGAAGCTTAAGCTTGGAGTGCCATGGATTGTGATTATAAAAGATTATTCAATATTCCCTCTTCTAACCTCTTGGGCTTTATTGTTAAAATCTTTTATTTTAAATTTAAATAAAACTCAAGGTAAGCCATTAGATAAAAGTGAAATAGATGAATTAGTCAATTTAAATATTAATGATATGAGTAATATTTATAAAAAGGGCTGAATTTCAAGTAGAAAGTGGAATTAAGTGATAAAATTATAAATAAATTTTAGTAATTGTGTTATTTGTTATTAT
>CAKQBG010000048.1 GCA_934216145.1 uncultured Anaeroplasma sp. | reverse complement strand
CATTTTATCAAAATCAATAATTCCATATCCTAGTAAATGTAAATTAGATATTGAAGTGTTAAATTCAATTCCAGAAATAATGTTAATATCATACTTTTGTGAAAGCAATTCATAATTTTCACATAATTCATGATCAGTTATAGCTATAGTCTGACATCCATTTTCCTTTGCTAAAATGATAACATTTTCTGGACTTAATAAACCATCAGATAAATTTGTATGCAAATGCAAATCGATTTTACTCATATTTTACGACCCCATCAATCTGTACTAATATATTATTTTTTCTAATTCAGAAGAATTAATTTTAAAATAACTCATGTCTTTATAAAATTGCATTGTTGCATCATGACTATCCGACCCTTTTACTTCTATTAAATCATTATCCGTCAAAACTTTATAAAAATTATTAATATCTTCATAACTATTTCTAATATTCATTTCTAAACCTTTAATATTTTTTTTGCTTTTAACAATTTTATTAACTACATCTAAATTTTTTTCAGTAGGATGTGCAAAATAAATATCATATTTTTCATTTATTTCTTCTATTTTTAATTGACCATAAGAATTTACAGATAAGCTTCCACATGATGGATTTGGCCACCAATCATCATCCACTTCTCTAACCGCAAGCATTGATAACAAAAATCTAGAATTATATTTGTTAATATCCGACAATTCATATTTTTCTCTTAATTTTTTATATCTCTTTTCTTTATAATTTCTTCTATCTTCATAACAGTCATCTTTATTATATTTTTCCAATAATGCTAGAATATCAAATGTAGTTACGCCTTTTTCTTTGAATTTATCAATTAAATAAAAACATAATGTATCATATTCAGGAACATAATCATTTTTAGAAAGATATTTTTCATATTCATTATACGAAATACGAATGTTATATTTTTTTAAAACTTCTTGCACTGCTAAATTTGATTTTAATCTTTTAAATTGAATTTTACTTCGATTAAACATTGATTCATAATTTTTTAAAACATCTTTAATAATAACTGGATCTTTTGGATTAATAAATAATTGCAATAAATGACATTGATTTCCATATTCTCTATTATCTATAGTAAACTCAATTCCTGGTATAATAATGGGATTAGTAAGTTCATTTGAAACTATTTCATACAATTCATCATAAACATTTAATGTATCATGGTCAGTTATAGCAATAATATCAAATTTTTTAGCTTTAGCATTTTCTAAAATCTGCATTAAATTTTGTTTTCCATCAGCACTATAATTTGAATGTATGTGCAAATCTATATACAGTTCCGATTTACTACGACACAATTTTTTAATTTTACATTTAACTTGTTTATTATATTTTTCCCAAAACTCATAATCATTCATAATGTCCTCCTTAAAATATTAATATCTTTTTTTAATTTATCTCTACAAATGTCTTCAATACAATTTGCTGATAAGCCATTATTCATTGTATTGTTATTTAATCTTCCACAAATTGATATTTGATCATTGTACCCTAATACCTCACAATTAATTTTTCTTTCATACAACAATGATTTAATAATACTTGGATATCCAGCAAATAAATAAATAGTTGGAACCGATGGGGAAAAATATTTAAAAAATTCTGCATCTGATAATCCATTTTTACTATTTTTATCAAGTAATTTTGGATTTGTAACATATACAATTCTTATATTATCATTAACATTTTTTAATTTTTCATAGACTTGATAAACTATATCTAACATATAATCTCCCGTTGCACAAAGAATAATTTTAGGAGTAGAACAATCTACAATTGTTTCAATAGTAATATTTGATTCTCTATAATTTTGATATTCTTTAGAATGTCTTTTGGATGCAACTACGACATTTATTTGATTCTTTGAGGTTAATGCTTTTTCTATAGACTTAACAAGTCCCCCTCCATCTTTTGGATAATTAACTGAATAAAATGAGTCATCTCGCTGTAATAATGAATTAACAAACTCTGGATTTTGATGAGAATAAGTATTTTCCCAACAAGTAGAAGTCAACAAGTAATTCATGGAAAAAGTATCAGGACATTTTTCTAAATTTTCTTTTTGTTTTAAATATTTATAATATTGTGCTACCATACTAGTAATAATAGGCATAAAACTTTCATAGCTAACATATAATCCGTTATTGCCAGCTTGAACATAACCTTGATACAATGCTTGTAACAAATTTTCATTTAACAATTCAAAGCAATTAGATTTTAAGCCTCCTAATTGATTAGAGAAAATCTCATCGGGAGAAAAAATTTTTAAATTATTATTTTTTATAAATTTCAGTAAAAATGCTTCTAAACTTTTAATTCCTTTACATTTCTCATCATCAAAGTCTATTTTATTAACATTTAAACTATTTTGTTTTGATAAAGAAGTTCTAAAATTCAAAAAATTTGAATTTAACTCATTGTTTTTATCAAATATATTTACATTATAATGCTGCAAAAAATTTCTTATAATGTCAAATTTATCATCTAATTCATATATTTGTAATGGATTTTTATGAACATTCAATGTATTTTGAAAAGGAATATTATTAACTTTCGGTAAAGTATAGCCTTTTTTTGTTTTAAATATTATTAGAGGACTATTTTGCAAAATAGCATTAGACAAAGCATTTTGCATAAAATCAATTATAGTTAATATATTATCGTCAATCAAACCATCCACAATATTAACCTGATAACCTAAGGATGAATAATAACTAATTAACTCATCGTTACTTAATCTTGATAGAAAACTTTGAGATCCCATTTTTAAACCATTTAAATTTATAATAGGTAAAACTTTACTTTTAGTTTTTAATAGTTTGTTTAATTGCCACGCAGAGCATAAAGTTCCAGTTTCTGCTTCACCATCTCCAATTATGCAAGGTACGATATCTTCGTTTGAATTTAAAGCATAACCATAGGCTACACCTAATGAATATCCTAATTCCCCACCATCATAAATACTTTCAGGATATTGAGGATTAATTTCACTTCTTATAACAGTACCAAAATCTTGAATTAAATTATTTAATCCACTTTTATTACTGGTATAATCAGAATAATACTTGTTTAATGTACCATTAAGCCACAAATTTGTAATTAATGAAACACCACTATGGCCAGTACCAATTACTAATCTACTTGTTAAACTATTTTTATTCAAAAAATAATTTAGATTAGCAAGTATAAAATTAAGTGATAAACTAGTTCCCAAATGACCTGGATTATAATTTTTTAAATCATTTTTATTTAAAGTATTACACTCAACATAACTATTAAGATACATTTGACACAAAACTATATAATTTGCAGCAAAGAAGTATTCATTTATTAGTTCATTTTCCTGCATCTTGATTTTCCACACTCCTTATTATTTTTATCAAAATATAAACTTCTAAAACATTCCCAAATTTTAGGGTTCATATTTTGTTTTTCAAATATATCATCTATTATTTTTCTAGCTTTAATGTAATATTCAACATCTTTTCCTTCCTCACATCTATAAGATTCTTGAATTGGTGTATAATCTTGAAAAACCTGAACTATTGGAAATTTATTAATGCTATCCTTTAAATAGTTAAAATAATATTTTATAGTGTATAAATTTTCAAGACCTAAAATATAAAGAAATGTAGTTGTAATCCCCAATGAAGAACAATAAGTAAGCAAATCTTTAGCATTTTCAATTGACAAACCAGCTTTTTCAGGTCTCATAAACTTTTCTCTATCCAAAAACTTTTCAAGTGTCAAATAAATACCAAAGTTATTAATCTCTTCTGATAACATCTCAATTTTATCATAATCCCTTAATTGAGAACCAATATAATTAATACTTCCTAAAAATCCCATTTTTTTAAAAGAACTATTAAGCAATAATAAATGCTCTATCAATTTATTTTCTGACTCAAAACACCCTGTGCAAACAGTAACATTTTCAATACTTGCCATACTTTCAATATTATTACTTTCTAATAATTTAGAAAAATAGTCATAAATATTTTTTTCTGTATTAAATTCAAATACATCTTCATCTGTTAAACTGTAAGTTCCACAAAATTTACATCCTACACATTTACTCCTAGAATTAGAATTAAATGTTATCACTTTTTTATCATTTCTAAAATAAGTTGATAAACAAGTATCCTTTTCAATATCACTAACTTTTCCAACAGGATTATCTTCTAAATATAGGGTGTCATTCATTAGTTTAAATGGTGATTCAGTATATGTATTTACACATACAGCAAAATATGTTTTTTTATTCGAATCTAATAATTCCAAATTAAACCTTAATCTATTGTCATCAACATCATCAACAAGAATTCCATACCTGTTTAACGCTATAGATAAAACATTTTCTAATGATAAATGATAATCTTCTGCAAGTTTTTTAAAATAATCTAACATTATAAATCCCTCCAAAAAAGAGATGACAAAACAACTGTCATCTACTTTTAAAGATAGTAAGGCCAAATACTTTTATTTCTGAATGTAATTCAAATAATCCACTCATAACACATGAATTTGACATACTATCACTTCCTCTAGATATATAATATAATATTTTTTTCACTTAGTTATATATAACTTTTAAATACTAGCTATTCATTTTTTTAATACCATTTTTATAATATTAATAAATTCATTTATTAGTTTATTTTTATTTTTGGAATTAAATACGATAGAAACATTGTCTGTAGGGACATTTTTAAATATATCTAAAATCATTAATTTGCCAGATTTTAATTCTTCTTCTATAAATTTTTTATTTATATATCCAACGCCCAATCCATTTAAAATCAATTTTTTTAGTAAAACAGAATTAGGTATTTCTATTTCTACAGAATAATTAATATTATTATCTATAAGATATTGTTCAATGTTTCTTCTTTTTTCTGAACTATCAGGAAGAATCATTGGAATAATACAATCTTTTTCAAGTAGTTCTTCCTTATCATAAAAATCCTTAGAACAAGCAAATACATTTTCTGCATCAATTATTTTTTCAACATGAACATGATTTTCAAACTTAAAAAACATTGGATACCTACAAATTATTAAGTCTAATTCTTCTTTTTTTAGCATTTGAAACATATCAGTGGTATTAGCAAAGTTAAAACTTAATTTTGCACTTTTATTTTTATTTTTAAAATTTGCAACAACATCGTTCAAATAATTATCAGCTATAAATCTTGTACATCCAATTTTTAATTCATTATGAAGCAATTCATCATCTAATATATTTTTTATTTCATCTAGTTTTAAATATAACTCTCGTCCATAATTTGTCAATGTAACATCAGTTGATGTTCTTACAAATAATTTCTTATTTAACAAGTCTTCTAAATTTTTAACACTTGCACTAAGTGATGACTGAGAAGTATTGATATGTGTACTTGCTTTTGTAAAGCCACCAAATTTTGCAACATAATAAAAACTTCTATATAAATTTAAATTAATATCAAATTTATTCATATTTGTCCATCCCCCACTAAACCTAATACATTTTCTCTCTTATATCTTTCCTTTTTTGATGATTGAAATTGACATATAAACTATTAATGTAACTATCAATAAAGCAATATTGAAAACTAAATATCTTTTAACAACTTTCACCTATAAAAAAACAGAGCACACAAATAAACATAAACATTATATCACATTTAATTAATTTTTTTCTTATTTTTCGTAAAATAATATGAATCTATCAATTTATTTTTAATTTTTATACTTATATTATTCTTTTAACCTTTTTACCAATTATTTTAACTTCACTATTTTAGTTAGCAATAACATATATCTTAGAGTACTCACTTTTTCTCTACTTTCTCAATGTAATTAAAACAAATAAACTGTTTATTATAAATAAATTCTTACCTTGTTAACAGGTATCCTTGATGTCTAGGATCAATAATCACACCATCTAATTTTCTAATATTATCCATTACAAATATCATTCTTTTAATAGTTTATGATAAAAAGAAAAATAATAGCTTTTAAAGAATTTTCTGTACCACTTATTTAGTTGTACAAAAAAAATCTAATGGGCCTGCTCTCTTCAGGGGGGGGCCCGCAAATAGCATCACTTTTTTTCATATTTCTCAATATTATTGATTTATAACATGCTATATTTCTCGTAAATAGCCCTATTTTACCTATCGTTACCTATGTACTTGTTCCCAAGTTGTTCCCAAGAATTATTATTTTTGCTTTTTAGATTTTGCTTGTTTTTTTATTTTTGAATTTTTATTAACTTCTATTTTTTCTTCTTCATATTCAACATATAACTCACTAAAAATTATTTCTAATCTCTCATAAATTCCATCTTCGCCTTTTAATACCTTTTTTACTTCAGCAAATTTCTTTATTGAAAAGTAAATTATAGCCGATGTTAACACTATGCTTATCAAATATGGCAGGGATTTTTCAAAACTATTTATATTAAATCCTTCTTTAGTTACAAATGCCAACGCAATTGATATAACTATGGCTATAATTGCCCAGAAATTATCTCCTACTATCTTTGGCTTTATGTAAGTTCTATAATGATTTAAAATGCATTCTAAAGCTTTTTTATTATATTTTTTCTCATCTTTTAGAAATTTTTTAAATAATTCTTTTTCTTTATTATTTATTATTTCACCTAATGATAACCCTTTATTGTCTTTTTTATCAAAATTAAAATATAACTTTGCATTTAATTCTTTTTCACATATCTTCTTCATTATAAAGAATACAGATACTAAAACTAAAATCATTAAAATGTATGCCCTACCAATATTTAATATCCATAATAAAGGCATTATTATAATGTAAGTCCAAAATATTTTCTTTGTAATTCTATTATAAGGGCTTTGTTTTTTATATAAATCTTCTATCTTATTAAACATATAAAACCTCCTGATTAGCTAATATTATACCATAATTTGATAATATAATTGCTGCATAATAAAAGATATTGACTATTTCATCAATACCTAATTTTTAAATAATTCATTCCATTTCTTTATATTTTCTTCATCCTCATCACTTAATAAATACTTCATAATCATTTTAGATAAATTATCTATATCTTCCTGCTTATGTAACACATGTATTTTTCTATGACAATTTGGACATATAGCTACTGTATTGTATATAGCATCAGGACCATTTTCAGCTAATGTTATTACGTGATGTGACTCAAGATATGGCCTGCCATTTTTATCCTTAAATGGTGCTTCTTTGCCACATAAATCACATATACCATTTGCTCTTTCTTTTGTGTACTCTGCTATATACTGATTTCTTTCTCTATACGTTGTTTTTACCTCTTTAGTGTACACATTATCAGTCTCTGCTATTTTAGCTCTTTTTTTAATTTCTGCTACGTTAAACTTTCTTACTTCTTTTATTTTTTCGCTTTCGCTTTTTTCAATGTCTTCAATATCAATTATTATCGGTTTAGATTGATCAATTCTTTTTAATGGAAATTTAATTACTTTTCTTATTATTCCCTTAATATCAGCTTCCTCAGATTGATATGGTGTTCCTGCTAATTCAACTTCTCCATCATAATAGTATTCGTTATCTTTATATGATTCGAATAAGTATACTTTTATTCCTTCACGTTTAGCTATTGTTAAAGTTTTGTTCTGAGCAAATGCAATACTTTGATCATTCTCTGTTCCCATTCCTGTATAATTTAAAATGCCATCATCTGTCCATTGATCATCATATAAAGGATTATTATGCTTTGCAATTAATACTAATGAATTAGTATCTTTAGACCTTCTCATTCCACCCATGTTTGAACATTTAAATGTATTAGCTATCTCACTATTTGAATATACATTTCCTACTATTAAATCATTTATCCCATAATAATGGCTCATTTCATCTGGATAATTGTCTTTTAGGTAATCTGCTAATGATTCATTACTTAAAATACCATTTTGCTCTAAGAATATAAAATCATCTGCATACTTATGATTTCCACCTTTAAATTTCAAAAAATGTTCATACATATTTCCTGTATATTTTATATACTTAATTCTACTATACTCCACTTGTATTCTCTTCTTAAATTTTTCATACTCTGGATGATTATTTATAAATTCTAAAGCTTTATCAAAATTATCAAAAACGAATTTAACTCCTTTATCCATAATTACATCTCCTTAACAAATTTGGCTAGTGGTATATCTGCTGGTGCTAAATCATAATCTAATAAATCTTTCTTATCCACCCATTTATATTCAGAATGATCATGTAAATGAAAATCACCTGACATATAAGTACAACTATACAATTTTAAATCAACTGTCTTTTGAGGGTATTTGCACACATTATTTACTAAGAATTTATTTGCATGAACTTCTAATTCAAACTCTTCTTTAATTTCTCTTTCTATTGCGATTTTTTCATCTTCGTATTTTTTTACTTTACCGCCAGGAAATTCCCACTTTCCTAATACATTAGGATCGCCTGTGGAACGTTTAGCTATTAATACTTTATTATTTTTTTCTATTAAAGCTGCCACAACATTTATAATCATTGCTACCACCTATAATTATTATAACACAGAAAAAGCTCATTAAATGAGCTATATTAAATTATGCTAATAAATAATTTTTTCTTCTATATTCTATTGCATCTACATCAGGGTAATTATTTTCATCTTCTGGTAATTTTATTATTTTATTATTAATTCTAGATAGAATTCCTGTTTTGTCTTTTACTCTATCACTTTCAGTTACTACAACTTTTAAATCACCTTCATCAGTATATTCAAATGCAAATAACTTTTTATCAAACATTCTATGCATCTCTACTGATAAAGCAATCCCATTGTTAACTGAAAATGATCCAGAATCACTATATGGAATTATATGAGCAGCCTCTAACAAATAAGTTGTTGAATTATAATTTTTAATTTCTATTGATTTTCCTGTTATAGCACATTGATAACCATATGCTTTTAGGACTTCTTCTCTGAATCTTCTTTGTTCTTCTGCCGATCTTCCTGTTACTCTTACATCATCATAAGATAATTCAGTTTGAATTTAAATTAAAATTAAGAGAATATGAGAATACTAATAATGTAACTTTTGAAGAAATGATTAGAATGTTTATTGATTTTAGAAAAGATAAAGTTAAGGAAAATACATTATATGGTTACAACAATAAATTACCTTATTTAAAATCACTATATAAAGTTAAACTTAAAGATTTTAACTACCCTACTTTTGAAAGATGGCATGATGAAATAAATAGTACTCATCTTGCTACAAGAACTAAAAATGACATTTATAAATTATTAAAAACTATTTTGAATTATGCTACTGCATGGCATGAGTTTAATTTTGCTAAGGTATATCCTAAAATGTATAACTTTAATGATCCTAATGAATTTCCTAAAGAACAATTATTTTTTACTTATGAAGAATTCAAATAATTTCTTTCTGTTGAAACTGATATCAAATGGATTGGTATTTTCAAGATTTTATATTACTGTGGATTAAGACGTGGTGAGCTTAGAGGATTACAATGGAAAGATATCAATTTTAAAGATAGAACTTTAAGTATAACCAAGCAAATTAATGACCGTTGTGGATCCGTTAAAAATTGGCGATTCTCGGTTCCTAAAACCAAAAGTAGTATAAGAATATTAAAGATGCCACAAGTCCTCACAAATAACCTTAAAATGATGAAAAGCGAGACAGAAAAGATACCTGGATTCAATGATAATTTCTTTGTAGCTGGAGATATGCTTCCTGTATGTAGTAATACACTTACTAATCATAAAAATGTTAACTGCAAATTAGCTGACATCAAGCAGATTCAATTACATGACTTTAGACATTCCTGTGCATCTCTTTTAGTTAATAAAGGGGCTAATGTTCAAGTTGTAGCAAAATATTTAGGCCATACAAAAGTCGAAGAAACCTTAAAAACTTACTCACACCTATTTACAAGTACTTTAGATGAAGTAGTTGCCGTAATAGATAATTTAGATAATAATAAAACCGATGATGTTTAGTCACCGGTATTTTTTTTATTTTCATCATATATACAAAGATCATCATTTATTTTTATTACTATTAAAATTAGTAATTGCAATATGATCATATATCTGCTTGAATGTATTTTGGAATTTCTATCTCCTGATTGTGAACCATGCAAATTTGAATTTCTAATATCAAACCCATCTATAAACTCTGACATATTAAGATAATAATTAAAATAATCTTGTTCAGGTTTAGAAAATAATGTATTTTCTGAATATAAAATTCCCTTTTCTATTAACGAATCAACTATATTTCTAAGTTGTTTAGGATATCTCCAATAATTAATAACCTCATTAAAATATAAATCAGCATATATATTAATTAACGGTTTATTCTTGAGCTTTATGTAATTATTATCTACTGCTAATAGTTCTTTATCCACAAGCCAATCAATCATTTTTTGCTCATGTATATTATAATCTGAATATTTCATTTCAATATTTCTTAATAGTTCATAAAAGCATCCATAAGACTTATTCGTAATTGGATTATAATTTAGCAAACATTGATCTGAGAAGAAATAATATTGGATTAATAATGTATCGTCTATCTTATTAGCGTAAATATACTTTTTATCATTCAAAGAAGGAATATCTTTAAAAAACATTTGTGTGGATGAAATATTAACTAATTCTTGATCAATAATGCCATCCTCACAATAATACTTATACTCTTTTAATATTAGATCAAATTCAGGTAATAATGATTTACATTTTTCAAAATAATTTGAATTGGCAGAAGGCATCGATATTATATAATTATCAATATTGAATTCACTTTTTAGATATTCTTTAAAAAACCATTCAATAATATCTTCTAACCTTATATTATTTTTATTCAAATAATTATAATATGCTGCTATCTGCATATTAGCAACCATCGCCCTATTATTAAATGTTTGGTTTGGATTATAAGATCTTACTACTTTATAATTAATTCGTTCAAAAATACCAGAATAGCATTTTTTATTAATTAAATCTATTCTAAAATATGGATCTACATAGTTGAACAAATATATAAAATTATTCAATAATGTAGGATAATCATTGTTTTCTTTTATCCACTTTCCAGAATATGAATAATTTGTATCATTTCCTTTTGATGTTATTAATGATTCCTCTTCTTGATTATCATTTATAACAACTCCTATACCAAATTCTAAAGTTGTGTTAGTATTCTTAAATAAATTATTTTCAATTTCTTCTCTTCTTTTTTGAGCCTTTAATTTTGTTTTATCATCTACGACTATTGAATCTTTATTGCTTTGTATTTTTGCAATTATCCTAATGAAATTTAAATTTGCAAATTCATATTCAATATATTTTAATATCATTTTTTCTTTGTCGGCCAATGTTAAACTTGGTGGAAAATTTAATTTGCCGTATGATTCTTCATCTATATAATACTTTCCAATTAATAATTCCACGGACTCATTGTTATTATTCATTAAATATTCTTTAATAATGTCATCATACTTTATTACCAATGTTTTATATTCTAATACATCTCTTATGCGGATTTTTTCACATTGAAGTAATTCTACCATTTTTTCATTTGAAATATTTATAGCTACTATACAATTGGAAAATAATTCAAAGAATTCATTTTTATAATGAATATCCACTGTTTCATAAACTGATACAATATTATCTTCATTTATTTTGATATTAAAATATTTATATACCTTTACTTTCATTTGTTTTACTATATCTTTTAATTTTTGAATATAATCATCATCCCATTTTGTTAAATATACTTTATTATCAAAATATTTATATATATTAAAGAATTCTAAAATGTCATTAATATCATATTCCTTATCATTATCAAAATTAAGTATTATTTGTTCTGCTTTTTCCAAATTATAACCTCCTGCCCAATCACTTGGAGAATAGTATTTTATTCTATCCATCTTACCCTCCTTATAAAAGAAAAAATTCTATACTTTAAATTGTATAGAACTCTATGATTTAATTATACTACTTTATCTCTTAAATGTCTGCAATAATCATGTATTTTTAACAAAACTTGTTCCCGAGTTGTTCCCAAGAATTATTTTCGTTCTTCTATATGCTTGCAAACCCTTATAAACACTGGCTTAAACCAATTTCAATTTTTAGTTGGATGTGGCAGGGGGAGCTTATTATTTTATTTCTAAATGAAGAACTTTTCTATTTAATAAAAAATTACCAAAAACATCTTCTTCTAAAATTTTTATATATTTTTTCAAAAATAAAAAGGAATTTAAAAAGTTTTAGCTAATAATATTATTGGGAGGTATTATATGTCAAATTTAAATGATTCAGAATTAATGAATATTTATGGTGGCAGAGCCGGGTTTGCTTTACCTAATTTTGATGCTTATATCAAAATATTTAATTGGATTTACAAAACTGTTAAATCTTGGTTCTAATTTTTGCAGTAGTATTTTTACTACTGCTTTTAATTTTAAATAACATATAAGTAATTAAACATATAATACCAAATACAATATAAACTATATTATTCAATTCAATATATCCTATTACTGCATAAATGTTATGAATAAAATGCATTATTATTGGATATATTAAATTATCTGTTTTAAAATAAGAATAATTCCATATTAAACTAATAACTAATAGTATTATAAAGCCATCTATTTCATAAAAATGTATTGCTGAAAATATTATTGAAGTTAATAACATAATTATAATATTAGACTTAAACTTTTTATTTAAATACTCATACAATCCAAATCTAAATATTACTTCTTCAAATATCGGAGCAAATAAACACGTAGTAATTATTTCTAATACTACACCCCAAAAATTCATTGGAATATTTAAAATAGTTTTATCTATTGGCAAAAAACAAACTGCTTGTTCAATTAATATTCTTAATACAAAAGATAAAGTTATCATTCTTATTAAAAAATTTAAATCAATTTTCTTAAAATCAAATTTAGTACTTAAACTTATTGAATATTTCTTTCTCATTGTATCAATAACCGAAACACCAATTAAAACAACAATCACGATAAATAAAACTCTTATAAAATAAAAATTATTAATCAAATCACTCATATTTTCTATACTATTCCTTTCAAAGTTATCATAAATTATTACTTATATTTTTATAAATTTTCAAATTAAATATACTTTCAATTCTTAATTCATTGTTTCTTTTCACATAATTTACTCATTAAATATATTATTCAAACATGTCACCTATATAAATTATATATTAAATTAATAAATATATTAATACTACGTTTCTCACAGCAAATTTATAATTTTATACTAGCATAAACTACTTTATAATCATTTTCACTCAACTTATCTTTAAGAACAACTATTCTACCATAGTCATTTTCTAATATGTTAATAATCCCTTCCTCTTTCATAGCGTTAATAAGCATATTAAATTTTCTCTTATCATTTTCTTTCAAATAATCATATTAAAAAAGCCCCATGCCCTACACAGCACAAAGCTTTCTTCTACCTAATTATTTCAAAACCAGACTCCACACTAAATTTTATCGCTTCATAAAATTAAGCAACAAAATCATCAAAAATTTACCTTATCCAGATTAAATTTACAAACTTCTTACACTTCATTAACTATTCTTATTTTTTCCCAATGTTACATTAACACTCTGTTCTTTACCATCACGATAGAAAGTAATCTTAACCTTATCCCCTACATTATACTTATATAATTCGTATCTAAATTCAGCTAAACTACCAGTATCATTATTATTTATCTTAGTAATAATATCTCCTTTTTTTATACCAGCCTTTCCAGCAGGAGAATCATTTTCCACTGATACAACAGCTACTCCTTCATCCACTCCTTCAGGAATATTTATTCTATTTTGCCATAAATAATACTCTTGAGACAAATCTAACATTCCAATACCGAGATATGGTCTAACTACCTCTCCACCATCTTCAATCAAAGAAGCATATTTTAAAGCATCCTCAATAGGAATAGCAAATCCCATACCTTCTACTTCATCCTTAACAATCTTTAAAGAAATAATTCCTATTACCTTACCAGATACGTCACAAAGTGGACCACCAGAATTTCCTGGATTAACAGCAGCATCTATTTGTAAAACCTTCATATAATAATCTGAAGCACTACC
>CAKQBG010000047.1 GCA_934216145.1 uncultured Anaeroplasma sp. | reverse complement strand
GTATGTTATAAAAATGGTTGACACATCAAAAATAGCTAGAAAACCTAGAAAGAAAAAAATTTAAATTTTAGATAACACATAAGTATTTTGCCAAAAAAATATAGGAATTAGTAACTACCTCCTTTTGGAAGTATTATTAATTCCTATTTTCTTATTTCTTAAAATTCTTAGGTAGCTACCTACCTACCAAACTACCTCAGTTTGTAAAGAGCCATTTTATTAGCTCACATATTCATTTTTCAATAGTTTAAATTTAAATCCTTTTTTTAAAGCTATATTATAATATTCATTACTATGATTAAAATCATTTTGATCTAATTCATACATCATGCCTAATAAATATTCAAATTCACCATTCCATTGATCAAAGAAAAAACCATTATTAATCGCATCAATATAAAAATCCTTCATTTCAATATCAAGAGGTAAAATCATCGCTCCTAATGTAATCTCTTCAATAGAATCACCATTATTAGTAATAACCTTTTTATTATTATAAAAATAGACCTCTTCTCCTACTTTTAATAATTCCTTTTTACCTAAAATCTCAATTTCATTATTATAAAGCTTTATATTCTTAAAAAGCTTCAAAGGATGATCAAGGCTAGATATATCATATTCATTATTAGATAGCTTTAAATAAATTACATTGGCTCTTCTAATACCTAAACATAAAGAAACAGCCTTAATTCTAACAACATAAACCATATTTCACCTATTGCCTATTATTTCTATATTTAAAAAGCTTATTTTCAATATAAAATTTCTTCTTTGCTTCATACATTTCTTTATCTGCTACTTCAATTAAATCATGGATACTTAAATCAGTGTGATTTTTATATAAAGCATATCCAATAGAAACAGAAAGCTTAATTTCCTTAGTTTTATTTTCTTCATTTATTTCCTTATTAATAGAATTAATTAAAGAAATAATATCATCCTTATAATGAATTAACGCTATAAATTCATCTCCACCAGTTCTATAGATTCTGCCAAAACCAGCTAAAACATTATATAAAGCTAATGAAGTTCTTTTAATTAAATCATCACCAACATTATGTCCATAAGTATCATTAAAAAATTTAAGATTATTAACATCTACAGAAATAATAACACCAAATTTTAAGTTAACTTCAAATTTTCTTAAATCAATTTCAAAACTATAACGATTAAATAAGCCAGTTAACCCATCAGTATAAGAAAGCTTCTTTAAATTTTCCTCATTACACTTTTGTTCATTAATATTACTAACCGCAAAAATAACATTAGTGAATTTATCATTTTCATCATCTAAAATAGGGAAAATAGCTAATCTAACCCAGCCTAAATTAAGTCCCATCACCTCATAGGTAATATAAGAATTACCTCTTATTCTCTCAGTTAAATTATCTAAATTAACAAATTCTAATGCATCCTTTTTATATTCAGCTCTAATAAATAAATTAACAAATTTTTTCAAATCAGTTGATGCACAACCAGTTTTAGGCAACTTCTCCATATATTTATTTCTTTTATACTCAATATAAGTATCAGTTTCCAAATCAATTATTTGCATACTAACAAATATTTTAGTTATTGACTTTAATATTTTATATTCATCTAAAATTCTCGTATTAATTTTTGTTCTAACCGGAACATCATTATCCTGCATAATAAGAAAAACAATTTGATTATCAAAAGTAAATTCAGGAGCTTTAATAACTTTAACAACAGTCCATTTATAAGTATCATTAATTCTTCTTCTATACCAGCAATCAAGCTCTTCATTCAATATACTAAAATAATTTCTAATAAATTTCACATTAAGCTTTTCTTTAACAATATTTAAATCATCATTATGTACATATCCACCATTAATATATTTATTAAAAAGCTCATCTACATTAGCAGTATCTTGATAAATTTTATTATCTATATCATTGTTCTTTAATACTTCAAAGGAATTAGTAGTTAAATTTATTTTCAATATTTTATAAAATTGTTTAGCAACATATTGACTTAAAAATCTAAAATCATCATTCATAACAACCTCACAACTTTTATTATTATAATTATTTTCTATGATTTATTCAACTGTATAGTTTTAGGAAAACGCAAACATTTTGTAAAAAACTTTATTAATATTCAATATGATTATATTACATATTATTATGTTTGAAAAGCATTTTAACAAAATTTCACATATATTTATTCTTTTATTTATTAATATTTGTTATATAATATAAATAAGCTTTAGCGTTAAAGGAGAACAATATGGAAGAGAATAAGATTAGAGTCCTATTTCCCTATGTAGAAGCTGGAATGGGTCATATAATGCCTATGAAAAGCGTTATAGAAATGTTTAGAAAAAAATATGGAAATAGAGTGGATATAATTGAATCAAAATTTTATAGTGAAACTAATGATCCTGATTTAAAAACATTCGAAAACTTCCTATGCTCTCAGGTTAAAAAATATAGCTTGAAACGATTCTATGGCTATTGGTCAACCTTCAATTGTCAATTTTGGGGAAGACATTTATCAAGCTGGGGAGCAATGAAATTTTGTTACCCAAAGGCTTATAAAAAAAGCTTAATTCATATGGAAGAATTAAAGCCTGATTTAGTTTTTTCTACTCACTGGGCTACAAATTATGTAGCATGGAGAACTAAAAATAGACCTATTTGTATTAATTATTGCCCAGATACATTTCTTAATAAACTATTTGAATGTGATGCAGATTTAACATTAATCAGTATGCCATACGGCTATAGAAGAGCTATGAAAAAAAGATTATATAATGAAAATAATTTAAAGCTAGTTCCTTTTTTAATTAGAAATGAAGTATACAATATACCTCTAGATAAAAAAATAAATAGAGAAAATATGAACCTACCTCTAGATAAATTTACAATAGTATTAGCAGAAGGAGGATATGGTATAGGAAAAATGAAGGCAATTTGTGAAGAACTAATTACTCTTGATTTACCAATAACAGTAGTTCCTGTTTGTGGTAAAAATCAAGAGCTATATGAATATTTCAAATCATTAGTTCCGAATCCTAGTGTATCATTCATTCCCTTTGGTTTTACAACAAGAATACTAGAGTTAGAGGCTTCAGCTAATTTATTTTGTGGAAAATCTGGAAATATCATTGCAGAGCCTACCTTCTTCGGTGTTCCATCAATAATAACTAATTGTGCAACATTAATCGAAACATATATCGCAAATCATTATATAAAAGAGGTTAAATGCGCTCTAAAAGAATTTAATCCTCATAAGGTTGTCTTAATGATTCAAGATTTTATTAAAAATCCAAATAAGCTTGATAGCTATATAAAGAACGCTAAAGAATATCATTGTCATTTTGGTGCTGAAGCTACTGCTGACATAATTTGGCAACAATTAATAAAAAAATTTCCTAATTTAGCTATTAAAGAAATCTAACTTGATTCCTCCAATTAAAAGGGAGGAATCTTTTATTTTGATTGTAGGAATAATAAAATTCTTTCTATTAGCTATCCTCTTTCCCATTGTAATTAAATGAAGTGGCTTTACATCTTGATAAATATGATAAGAATAAACAGGCTCCATCAATTGATTTAATAAAATATCTTCTTCTTTATTAACAATATCATATAAATCACTGATTTTATCATTTGTCAAAAAAATATAGCTATTAAAACTAATTTTAAAATCTCTAACAGCTAAATTAATTATTTCATTAATTAAATCCAAATTTAAAGCCTTATTATTAAAAACAATACTAGATATATGCATAAAATTAATAACGTGACTTTCTTCAAGCTCTAAAAAATTAAGGGCTTCATTAATATTTTCACCTCTACTTGTTTTTATAATAAAGGTATTATTTTCATTTGAACTAGATATTAAAGCGCTAATAACTATCTCATTATCATATTCAATTCCTAAAGCTCCTACATATAATGATTTACTAGGTAAATCATTATTTTGACAGCTAACTAAACTTAATAAAAAAACAATAAGCATAATTATTTTCATTTTCTTCTTCTCCTGTTTTTAACATGTAAATTTAAATCCCTATAGCTCATATCTAATCTACTACTAGATTTAAAAAATCCAACAAAATCCTTAATATTTAAGGGAATAAAAGGATAAAAATAATGAACTCCAAATAAATTTTCCTTATACATAAGAGCTAATAATATAATAACACCAACAACAACTCCAAATAATCCCAATTGCCAGCTTAAAATTAAAATTATTAACCTAATAATAGATATATTTATTAACACAGTAATATTAGTAGATACCATAAATCCTGCTAAAAATGCTATAGCTGTAAAGGTAATAATAATTACACCTGCAATACCACTTGTTGCTAGATTCTCTCCAATTATTAATCCACCTACTAAAACTATTGTTGATGATAAAGTAATTTTAGATTGCCTAAATGTTATAAAATACAATAATTCAAATAAGGATAATATTATCATAATTTGAAAAAAATTAGGTATTGCAATATCACCCTCTAAATATTTTAATATTGAAATCCATCTCAATGACAAAAAATCACTATCTATGGTTATAAAAGAGCAAAATAAACCAAGACCAATAGTAGAAATTATAAAGCATAGTATTACCATTATTCTTTCTAATACGGTAAAAAAAGGAATAGTTGTTTTGTCAATAGGAAGCTTCGTAGCAGTAGCCATATTTATAGGTAATATAATCGCAAGTGAGATTCTATCTATTATTAAAACAAACTCACCATTATAAAGCCTGTTTGATGCAATTTCAGGAGAGCCTACATATTGATAAACAGGAAAAATATGTCCCTTTTGAAAATAAGCTAAAATATCATCTATACTTAATACCGAATCTATATCTATTTTATTTAAAACCTCAATAATACTATTTTTAATTTTATTATTATGAATATCATTAATAGAAAATAATGCAATTTTAGTTTTACTTCTTCTACCTATAGTAGTAGTTTCAACATTAAGCCTCTCATCCTTTATTCTTGTACGCATAAGAGAAATATTAGTTTTTATATAATCACTAAAGCCATCTCTTGCTTGAAATGGTGATTCTGGTTCTATAATTGAATCTCCTATAGCTCTAGTTTGACTAATGACCAAATCTATATGAAAATATCTTTGATTTCTATAAATGCACATTTCTCCTTCATATAAATAATTATCCATTTCTGAATAATTAATTTCCTTACAAATTCCAGGAAATAGCTTATCTATTCTCATATCTCTATCTTTTTTTATAGTATTATAAAAATGAGAATAAAATAGCTTAATATCACATAATCCATCAATATAATACAAAATACAATTATCAATAGTTTCAATTTTACTTATATTATTTATTTTTTCTAATTTCATAATATGCTCCTATCATATATATAACTATACCTATCATTAATATTCCAGTTATAAAATTGAAGTATAAATAATTGTTATAATCTAGCTTTATTAAAAAATATATTAATATTGAAAGTATTAATAATATAAAGCTTAAAATTACTCTTATTCTTTTAGAATAAGTAATTATACTATTATAAAAAGCTAATTTAATAATAGCTGTAATTGTTATACTTGTAATATAAATATAATCAAAACTACCATAAAATCTAGAGATAGGAGCTATCCTAAAGGATAAAAAGCCTACAATAGGATTATTAATAAATAAGCTACTACTAGAAGTGAAAATAATTAATCCATATTCAGTTATTAATAATATTAAAGAAAATATAATTCCTAATATAATAGTACTCTTTTTAAATTCTAAATTATCCTTATTTGAAAACAAATATATAAAATTATCAAAAATAAAAAAAATAGAATAGAAAAAAGGAAAAATACTAAATGAGCTATTATTAATAAAATTCATTTCTATTGGAATATGAAAATATAACAAATATAAAAAAATAATAATAATTCCTAATATTGAACTAATTTCAATAATCGCTATTGGTTTAAAGCTAGATAAAAATATTACAGCAGCTAATAATATAATTAGAATAAAATAAAAAGGAATATCCTTATAAAAATAATTAGATAATAAATAGGAAGCTAATGCTATACCTAATATTGTCCTTATAGATAAGAAAATAGTAAATAAATACTTAAGCTTAGAATTATTTATTTTATTATAAAAATCAAACTTATAAAATGCTTTAGGAATAATCAAAAATAATATTAATATAAGAGCTAATATAATTAAAAGAAATATTAATCCAAATTCCTTCATTTCATTATATAAAGAATAAAATAATATACTTCTTAAATAAATATAATTATATATAAATATAAATAAAAAAAGACAAGCCTTAGATGCCTTACGCATAGCTAATCACCATGCATATTTTATCCTAACTTGTCTTTCTTTATTCAATTTTTAGATATAAATGAAAAATTTTTAGAAATACTAATATCTATTTCATTATTAGTATCAAACCTTTCTCCATCAACATTTATTGCTGTAGAATCAAATAGTTCAATTTTAAAATTATTATTTTCTAATAGCAATAAATTTTTAGTTCTATTAAAAAATAAAAATAATATAAACCTAAATAAAGATATTAGTTTGTTCCCATTAAATCCAACTAGCACTAAATATTCATCAAAAATACTTCCATCTTTTATTTTATATCCAGCTAAGCTTTTAGTATGTAATAATAGTAAAAGCATTAATTTATCATAAGCCTTATTATTAATACTAAGTCTAGTAGGCTTTGCCTTAAAAAAAGCCTTTAAGCAATATATATAATAAGCTAATCTCTTAAAATGATACTTAAGCCTATAGCTTGTATTATAGCTAGCATCACTCATCATACCTATTGCCATAGCATATAAAAAATAAGAATTATTTATTCTAAAGGAAGGAACCTCTCTTATATTATTTTTTAATAATACTTTTATATTTCTATTTATGTTTTTAGATAATCCTAATGATTTAGAAATATCATTACATCCACCTGATGGAAATACAAAAAGTAATGGAGGCTTATTAACATTTTCTAAAGCACAGATTACCTCATGAATTGTTCCATCTCCACCTAGAATAATTAATAAATCAAATTCATCACTATATTTAATTAAATAGTCAGTAATACTATTTTTATAAATTGATTTATAAATAGTAATATCATCAAAATGAATAGATAATAAATTATATATTTTATTTAATCTTTTTTCTTTATTTCTACTACTATAGGGGTTATAAACTAAAAGTACCTTCAAAATATCAGTCCTAACTATTTAAAAATTGATCAAATTTCTTAAGCTTACTATCAGTTCCTACTACAACTACAACATTACCAGCTTCTAAAATATCAGTTCCCCTTGGAATGAAAAATTCAGAAGATGATTCATCTTTAATAATACCTACTATATTTACATCAAAACGATTACGTATATTTAAATCAATTAAAGACTTTGCTTCAAACCTTTCTCCAATAGAAATTTTAACCATTGCATAATTTGCAGCAACATGATAGTAATCTAAAACACTATCACTTAAAAGCTGATTAGCCAAGGCTTTTGCAGATGCTTCCTCAGGAATAATAACATCTGTTGCGCCTAACATTTTATAAACATCACAATGTCCTTCTTCATCAGATCTAACAATAATATTTTTAACACCTAAATTTTTTAAATTAACTACAGTTAATATAGATGCTTGTAAATTATTACCAATAGCAACAACAGCATAATCTACATTAGAAGCACCTAATTCATGTAATACATTTATTTTTGTTGAATCTGCAATTAAACAATGAGGAACATCCTGTGATATTTGCTTAACACATTCCTCTTTAATATCAATTGCTAAAACATCGCAATGCATTTCCTCTAATGCTCTAGCTACATTAGCGCCAAATCTTCCTAAACCAATTACTAAATAACTTTTTTTCATCCTACAATCACACTTTCCTCAACATATTGAATATCATCATTAGATGCAGTCATCCAATTCTTATTTACAACACCTATTATTGTTAATGGTCCTATTCTACCTAATAGCATTAATATAGAAATAATAATTCTTGAAGTAGTATTTAAGCTTGAAGTGATTCCCATTGAAAAGCCAGTAGTTGAAAAGGCTGAAACTACCTCAAAGAATATTTCCTGTATACCTAATTCAGGCTGAATAGAACAAATAATAAATGTACCTATAAAAATAATAAATGAAAACATAACAATTAAAACAAAAGACTTAAATATTTGACTTTCCTGTATTTTTCTATGAAAAACAGTAGTTTTCTTTCCTTTTGCATAGCTAATAATTGCTAAAACAGCAATTGCGATAGTTGTAGTCTTTATACCACCACCAGTTGAACAAGGAGAAGCTCCTATAAGCATTAATAAAATAATAATTATATAACAGGCCGGATGATTCTTTAATCCTGCCATATCAAAGGTAGTAGATCCACATGTTCTAGAAGCAAATGAAGTAAAAAAAGACTGAAGCAAACTTAATTCTGGATAGGTTAGCTTAATGGCTAAGCCTCCTATAATTAATAAAATAAATGTTGTTATCAAGGTAAGCTTAGTATGCAAATTAAATTTTCTCCATCTTCTTTTCTTTATTATCTCGTCTATAACAATAAAGCCAATACCACCCAAAAATATTAAAACCATTGTTGTAGAATTAATTAGGATATTATCCTTAAAGGGAATTAAGGATTCACTACCAAATATATCAAAGCCTGCATTATTAAATGAAGAAGCCGAATGGAATATAGAAGCACCAAAGGCATACCAAAAATTATTATTATAATAATCCATTAAAGGAATTAAATTAATTAATGCACAAATAAACTGAATAGAAAATGATATAAGCATTATTTTTTTAACTAATGAAACAATACCACTAACAGAATTTTGATTTAATGCTTCCCTTAATAAAAATCTATTACTAACACCAATCTTCGCACCTATAATAGTAAAAAAGAATACCGCAATAGTAATAAATGATAATCCACCTATTTCCATTAATATTGTCATAACAACTCTACCAAAAATAGACATATCCATAGCTAGATTCATAACTGATAATCCTGTAACACAAACAGCAGATGTAGCCATAAATAATGAATTAACAAATCCAAAGGATTTACCATCACTAGATGAAATAGGTAGCATTAAAGCTAAAGTACCTACTAATATCACTATAACAAAGGTCATTATTATATAAATATAGGGATGTATTTTTTTCACAAGCATATATTTCCACCTCTTTAAATATTTAATTCATTTATTAAATATCAGTTGAATTATACTATAAATAAACTTGTTTTTAAACAAAAAAAGCTTATCTCAAACTAGAAATAAGCTTAAATATATTACATATCCTCAGGTATAGCCTTAGAAATAGCCATAGCTAAAGCACCAGGTCCAATATGACATGATACTGATAATGATAATGGACTAATAACAATCTCCTGTCCAGGAAATTCCTCATTAATCATTTCCGCAAATTTCTTAGCTTCAGTATCATCAACACCAGTATACGCAATCTCAAGATGAACATTATCTACTCTACCATCTATATCCTTTAAATAACCATTAATACAATCCTTGCAAGCATCAAGCATAATTCTTTTTGCATTGCCTAGTGTTCTATTAAGCATTCTAAATTTATCAAGCTTTTCTCCCTTGATTAATAGAACTGGTTTAATCTTTAATACACCACCAACTGCCGCTGCTGCTGGAGTAATTCTTCCACCTTGCTTTAAATATTTTAATGTATCAACCATAATAAAAATATCAGATTGCATCTTTACCTTCATTAAATCATCATGAATAGTTTTACCATCATAACCCTTTTGGCTTAACTCAATCGCGTCTAAAACAGATTGTCTTTGAGTAACTGAAATTCTTTGATTATTAACAACAAAAACTTTACCCTCATAATTAGCTTTTGCTGAAAGCATTGCACTCTCACACGATTTTGATAATCCAGAAGACATAGGAATATAAACTATTTGATCATATTCTTCTAAAAGTTCATCCCAAATAGAATTAACAAAACCTACAGATGGTTGAGATGTTGAAACACTAGCACCATTAGCTAACATTTTATAAAATTGTTCTTGATTTAATGTTATATCCTCTAAATATTCCTCTCCATCAATTGTAAATGGCATAGGAACAACTTTAATACCTAGTTTTTTTCCCTCTTCTTGTGTTATTCCACTATTACTATCTGTCATTATAGCAACCTTCATAAAATCACTCTCCTGAAAAATATCGCTCTAATTATACCAAATACCTGTATAGTTGTCAAACAAACTATACATTTATCCTTAAATATTTATATCACTTCTTGATATAATTATTTTATTTCCTTAACCTCAGCATCAATATAATCACTCTTAGGACCATTATTATTAAAAGAATCATCATCCTTCGATTTTTCATCCTTAATATTAATTATTAATCCAATAATACCATAAATAAAAATTAATCCACCAAAAGAAATTAATGCAATTTGAAATATCTTATCTCCAACATTAAACGCAAGTAAAATACCAATAATTAATAAAGGAAGCTCTTCTTTAAACTTTTCCTTTTTATTATCAGACATAATAATTCTAATAATAGGTAATATAATTAAAATAAAAGCCAAAACAATACTTATAATAATATTCTTTCTATCAACCATAAATACAATTCCAACAACAATACTTATAAGTGTTAATACTAAATCAGGAATATATCTCCTATCATGTTCAACAAGACTAATAGCCATTATTAATGGAAAAATATTAACTATAATAATTAATAATCCTATACAAACACAAATAAAATTAGCTAATCCATCAAAAGAAAACACTGATAATAACGCAATTAATAATCCAAAAACCATTAAAATAATACTTGAAGCTAGACTACTTCTTCTAATTCTAATATTCATCTTTTATACTCCTCTCTTATTGCATCTAACTCAAAAAATCTTTCCATCATTTGATCTAATATTTTTTCATTTTCTTCTACTTCATTATTTAATTCCATAAGCTTTTTATAATCAGTAGTCTCTAAAGCTAATCTATCCTTAATATCCTTTATCTTTTTCTCAAGCTTTGGTATATCCTCTTCAAGCTTAGTAAGCTCATTTCTCAACGATGCAGACATCTTATTAGTATTCTTATAACTAGAATTACTCTTTTCATTCTTAACAGGCTCTAAGCATTCTAAATATTCACTAAAAGATAAATTAGATTCCTCAATATAACCATTATTAAAAATAAATAGTTTATTACAAATCTTATCTAGGAAATACCTATCATGACTAACAACCATTACAGGTCCCTTAAATTTCATTAAATAATCCTCTAATATTTCAAGCGTATATAAATCCAAATCATTTGTAGGCTCATCAAATAATAAAATATTAGGATTATTAATTAAAACCTTAACAAGCTGTAATCTTCTTTTTTCTCCACCTGATAACATCTTAACCTTAGAATACTGTAATTCCTTATCAAATAAGAAATTCTCTAATAATGTAGATGCAGGAATAACACCATCCAGTGTTTCAATTTGAGCCTTTTCATTTTTGATATAATCAATAACTCTAATCTCAGGATCAATCAACTCTAAATGCTGAGGCAAATACCCTACATTTAGTGTTTCTCCCTTAATTAATTCTCCACTATCAAGCTCCTCTAATCCCATAATAATTTTAAATAATGTTGTTTTACCACATCCATTATCTCCAACAATACCTATAATATCGCTTTTATTTAAATCAAAACTAAAATAAGAAAATAATTCCTTATCCCCAAAAGATTTAGCACCATCATGAATAGAAATTAGCTTTTTACCTAATCTAGTAGAAATACTTGAAAGCTCCATCGTCTTTTGTTCATTAAATTCTGTTTTACTTAATTCATTAAATCTTTCAATTCTACTCTTACTTTTAGTTCTTCTAGCTTCAACACCACGAGTCATCCAATTTCTTTCATTCTTTAAAAATGATTTTAATCTTTTTTCTCTTAAAGCTTCATCCTCTATTCTCTTTTCCTTTAATTCTAAAAACAATTCATAGTTAGCATCATATAGATATATTTTTCCAAAATCAAGCTCCATCATCTTATTACAAACTCTTTGTAAAAAATATCTATCATGAGTTACCATTAATAATCCTTTTTTCCATTTAATTAAATATTTTTCAAGCCAAACAATAAGCTCATTATCTAAATGGTTAGTAGGTTCATCTAGCAATAATATATCACATGGAGTAACTAAAACCTTTGCTAAAGCAACTCTTTTTAATTGACCTCCACTCATTTTAGCTGTAGTAATAGATGTATCAGTAAAGCCCATTTTACTTAATATAGATTTAGCTTCATATTCTTGGATAGGAAATTCCTTACAATTTCCCTCCATAACGATATCTAAAAGACTCTTTTTTTCATCAAATATTGGTGTTTGAGGTAGATAATTAATTCTCATACCTCCACTAATTAATATATTTCCAGAAATAGGATTTTCTATACTTAAAATAAGTTTTAATAATGTTGTTTTACCTGTACCATTAACGCCAATTAATCCAACCTTATCATTATCAGTTATAGAAAAAGAAGCATCCTTTAATATATATTTTTCTATGTATTTAAATGAAACATTTTCAAAAGTTATATTCATAGTTTACATTTGGATTATTAGGAAAATGTCACACCTACCTTCAATAATTATATAAGCTAATAATAAATCCAATTATTTCCTTTTAATTAGCTTTTCCATATCTATTATAAAATATAAAATTATTAAATCAATATAATTTTAATACCATCTAAAAAGACTTTCATTTGTTTTACAAGGACATAGTCGTATTTGTAATATAGTTTATGTAAATGGTATCATTGAAGTGTAGGAAAGCGCCCTACATTGGCCGAGATAGGTGGCCTGGTTTCGCCGAAATACACAGACAGCAAAGGATAAGTCGTCGACAAGAAAAAATAGGGTATTTTTTCTTAAAAAAGATGTATTAGTCTTATCTAAAGGGCATTTTAGGCATAAAAAAATGAAGCCTCAATATTAAAAAATGGCTTCATTATCTAGTTTTTTCATTCCCATATGTAGACGACTTCCCACACCATTTAGGACCGACCACAAACAAGTACCGCGCCATTTGATTTTAAAGCAAAAGATAAAACATCAACAATTCAACCGTAAAAATATTATAGTTTCAACCGTAAAAAAAATAAATTTTCGACCGAAAGAATATTATTAAAAAGTAAAATTTACTTAATTTTACTTAGTGAAATAACAAAAATTGCGAATTTATTTTTGTCGACTTTTTGTATATTACAAAAGCAATGATACACGTACAAAAGAACATTACTAAACAAATAAATATATTAACTAATTTTCTTTTCATAGCAATTAAAAAGGAAGTTTAGCAAGAAATGGTGCAAAAAACATACCATAAAAAATTAATTCTAAAACCACAAAAATCATAGTTATAACAAAACTTCTACTCCAAATTGTGACCTCTAAAATTTTCAATATAGTAAATAGAATAGCAATAGCCAAAAAAATCAACCTAAATTTAAATTTAAACCAATGTATTTTTTCATTCCATATTTTATCTTTAATCTTCATATTATTATTTCCTTATAACATTATAATTTTGTAAGCGAGTATCTAATACTTAAAGTCCAAAAGTTAGCTTTACAATATATTGGTGCATTATATTTAAAGCAATTATATATGTTAATGTACAAGAAAAAAAGAGCGTTAGCTTTATAAAAAATCACCATTTATGTGTACATTATATCACAATAACAAAAAATTCACCATCCAATATATATCACAAAAAGTGTATTTTTTATTTTTTTTATTAATTTTAATTTAGAACAGATTAAAAAGTTTATTGTATCAATAAAAAGTTTTTTATGCAAGTAAAAGTTTATTGTGCTAAACAACTTCATTTGCCTATTCCAAAATTTAGGCTTTAAATCAAATCAATACTACCTTATGCACGGATTTGAACTATGAATTTAAGCATAAAAAAAGGCTTGATACATTAATTTCATTGTATCAAACCTATAATTATCAACTGGTGCCCGAAACAGGAATCGAACCTGCACTCCGAGGGAACTAGATTCTAAGTCTAGCGCGTCTGCCAGTTCCGCCATTCGGGCTTATTTTACAATCTTTTAAGCGATTGCGTTATTAATTATACATAAAATAAGTTTAGTTGTCAACTGTTTTTTTTGTTTAAATTTAATTTTTATGATTCGTGAGTTGTAAAATGAAAGTGGAATTATAAAACAAAGGGTTAAGGGGAATGTGTCCTCTTACCTGCGGAGCATA
>CAKQBG010000046.1 GCA_934216145.1 uncultured Anaeroplasma sp. | reverse complement strand
AAGGTTACACAAAGTCATTTTTGTGTAGGGCTTTTCCATTGGTTTTATTTTTTACCTATTTACGAGTGAACTGTAACTAAATAGCATCTTTTATTAAGATAAATAAAAAACATAAATAATTAATATTAAAAAAACTAAAAAGAGGCGTAATCATAGATAAAATCTATTTTTACAGCCTCATATATAAAGTTATTCTGTTCTTAATGCAATAACAGGGTCTCTCTTAGCAGCAGATTTAGCAGGAATTAATCCTGAGATTAGTGTTAAAACAACGCTTAACACAATCATAAATATTGCTTGGTACCAAGGTAGATTTGCTATTGTATAGATACCTGCAAATGAACCTAAAATTAGATTTATTATTATAGATAATAAATAAGTAATTAAAATACCTAATAAACCAGCAACAAAACCAATGATGAATGTTTCAGCATTAAATAGATGTGCAACATCTTTCTTTCTACCGCCTAATGCTCTAATTACACCAATTTCTTTTGTTCTTTCAACTACAGAAACATATGTAATAATACCAATCATTACAGTAGATACAACTAATGATAATGCTGTAAAGGCAATTAATGAATATGTGATTACCTGAATTAGAGTATTAACCATATCAATTATTAATCCAATCATGTCAGTATATTCAATCTTTAAGCTATCATCATGATCTAAAATAGATAAATCAGTTAATTCAGCACCAATAATCTTATTATCTAATAATTCAGTAATAGTTGCTGCTGAATCAGAATAATTAGGAATTATAGCTTGAAGTGTACCATCTTCATTTATATAATAGCTATCAGCAATATATGAAGAGATATTTTCAATAGATGATAATGAATTATTATCAAGATAATCGGAAACATCTTTCGCATTAATTATACCCTTGTTAGCAGTACTATCAAATTCATAATCAACAAAATAAAATGTTTCTCCATTATCAGCTAAATCTCTATAAAAGAAGTTATATTTAGAATAATCTCTAAAAGTAATATAGCCATCAAAGCCTTCAAGTTTATTTTGATCATTATCCCTATATGTATTTATAATAAAGTTATTTAGTAAAACTGATGTATTACTCATACTAACATCCTGTAGGCTTGTTGTATCTAAATAGAAGCCCTTAGTATCTAAGAAATACTTTTTACCATTAACCTCAATTGTGGGATTTTTAGAAACATTTTGATATGAATATTTCTTATCATCACTATAAAGTTTACTAATATCATCAGTTTCTACTAATGTAGATTCAAGCTTATAAATTTTATCTTCTGTTTTAATATATTCTTCATTAGGATTCTTTATATAATAATCCTCGCTAACTAATACATAGTTGTCCATATAAAATTTATCATTAGTCGAATCATAACGATATTTATCATAGCCATTTTGAGTAGCTACAACTGATCCATTATTATCAAGTTTAACTTTATAATAGCTTTGATTACGAACCTTCATAACATATTCATAATCACCATCACTATTTTTAAATCTATAAAGTTTATCACCTGTATTAGGAACTATTTCTTTATTATTATAATTAATATTTGTATTTGGGAATTCTTTACCTAACATAGTATACTTAAGTAAACTATAAGCATTAACTGAAACGTTATTATTTATATGTATAGAATCCTCTATATTAAAATTTTCACCTAAGGAATCACTTTCCTTTAAATAGAAGCCATAATCTCCATTATCATCTTTTTTTAAATGATATTGATTACCTAAATAATCTTCAGCATATCCATTTGAATTTACATTGACTCTAAAATATTTATTAGTAGATGAATCCTTATAATAATATGTTGTAGTTTCAGACCCATCATCATTCTTTATTTTTCCAGTATAGAATCCATTTGAATCAACTTTATATAAATTATTAGTTGTTGAATTATTCCACTTATCTAGATACTTAGTTAATATATTCTTTTGTTCAAAGTTATTACAATAAAAATATACTGTTATAGGATAATCAGCTCCACCAAGAGCCTGAGCCGAATAAGAAACAAGTTCTTTTGAAGAATTACTGCTATCACTTGACATAAATTGAGCAATATAATCCATAATAGCACTTGATGAGTTAGAAGATAAGTAATTTTTTTCACAACTAGCCTTATAATTACCATCAAATTTAAATTTATAACCTAATTCAACATTATATAAGCCGTTAGAATCCAATGCTGATTCAACTATTTTAGATTGATTAATTCCTTTTTTCTTATTACCATAAGTATAATCTCTCATATGTTCTGACAAAGCATTTGTATAATATAAACCACCTGATGTTAAGCAGCCATATGATAAATCACTTTTTAGTTTTAATACACATTTGACATTTAAATCTACACTACCATCAACTGTACCAAAGGCACTTCTCTTATAATTATCCCATTTTTCATCTGTTTCTTTTTCAAGTGTTCCATCAGCATAGGCAGAAGCATAATATTTATCACCTAGTTCATCGCTACTTTCCCCTTTTTTAAATACTGTATCATTTGGATACCATGTAAATTCCTTACTAGCTAAAGTTTCATAACTTATAGTTTCAGGCATTTGTAAAATAGGTGATGTATTATATTCTTCAGAATTACCTATTTTATAACAATAATTTAGGAATACCTCCTGTGAGAAATAGCCATATTCAGCAAGCTCTAGATCGTTTAAAGTATTAGACTTTTTACTAGCTACAGCAATTAAGCTTGTTTTATCATTTATTACATCTTCAAGTGTATAACCATCTTCAATATAAACAACATCATATTGATTTGAAATATAATTAGCGTTAGATGGAATTTCAGTCATTACTGATACTGAATTTACCATACTAGCGTAATCCTTAAAATCCTTAATATTTTTTAAGACTGAAACATAAGTTGATTGAATTGCAGAAACACTCATTTTATGAGATTGTCCATCTGAAGTTCTAAAATCAGTATATAGGTTTGGTGCTATTTTATAGCCATAGTTATATTGTATTAACTCACAAGCATCATTTGGCATATCACTTAAAAAATTCATATAATCTTTACCAATTTTATTAGTAGACGTAACACCATTCATATTATATAAAGTTTTAACTAATGATGATATATAAATGCTACTAATATCATTAGATGGATTTATAGATGAACTATTATTTGATAATCCTCCACCCATTATAGAAGAATAATCAAGTGATGAGGTTGTAATATAAACTGGATAACCTGATAACATATCATTTTCCATATCTGATATATACCCCTGAACACCATTTGAAACCGCTAAAACTGTTGAAACACCAACAATACCAATACAACCAGCTAAAGCAACCATAAATGTTCTTTTAAATTTAGCTTGAAGATTTCTTGCGGATAATCTAAATGCTGTTAAATAACTCATTTTAGATTTCTCTTTTTTAATCTTTTTTAAAGTTTCATCAGTGCTTTCATTTTCTTCTTTTATTTTTAATTCTTCAATTTCCTTTGCTTCTTCATCTTCTTTAAAAGGATTAGAGTCTTCAATTACATTTCCATCTAGGCATTTAACAATTCTTGTTGAATATTTATTTGCTAATTCAGGATTATGAGTAACCATAATTACTAATCTCTCTTTAGCAATTTCTTGAATTAAATCCATTATTTGAATACTTGTTTCTGTATCTAGTGCACCTGTAGGTTCATCAGCTAAAAGTATTTCTGGATCATTAACTAAAGCACGAGCTATCGCGACTCTTTGACATTGTCCTCCTGAAAGTTGATTTGGTTTTTTATTATATTGTTTTGAAAGACCAACCTTATCAAGAGCACGTTTAGCACGAGCTTGACGATCAGCTTTTGAAACACCTGAAATTGTTAAAGCTAATTCAACATTTCCTAAGATTGTTTGATGAGGTATTAAATTATAGCTTTGAAAGATAAAGCCAATTCGATGATTACGATAAACATCCCAATCTCTATCATTAAAATTCTTTGTACTTTTACCATTTATAAATAAATCACCAGAGGTATATTGATCTAGTCCTCCAATAATATTTAATAAAGTAGTTTTGCCACATCCAGAAGGTCCTAATATTGAAACAAATTCATTTTTTCTAAAACATAAATTTATTCCTTTAAGGGCTTCAACTGTCATATCTGCTACATAATAATTCTTTTTAATGTCCTTTAACTTTAACATATAAGCCACCTCACGTCCGAGATAATTATACACTTTTATAAAAAAAAATAAAATATTAATGATTTATTTTGTTATGTGAAATTATGTATTAATTTCAAAAAAACTAATATTAATTTTAATAAACAAATAGTGAATTTTATAATTAAGTATTTTTTTTAAATATATAACAAAAAAAAGCATAATTAAGATTAATCCTAACTATGCTTAATAAATAACTATTCCATCCAAGAAGGATCATTAGGATTCTTTTGGAATTTTAATACCTTAGCTATATCTTCTTTACTAATATAGTTTTCCTCATGAGCTACATGAACTAATGTTTCAAAATTAGATAATGAGTGGTTAATTACATTAGCCTCTTTTAATCTATTTAAGCCCTTTTCAAGACCATAAGTAAAGATTGAAGCAATACCTAATACATTGCATCCAGCTTCTCTTAGCACTTCAACGACTTCAATTGAAGAACCAGCTGTTGAAATTAAATCCTCAATAACTACTACATCTTGTCCAACCGGAACTACACCCTCAATTTGATTTCCACGTCCATGGTCCTTAGCACCACCACGAACATAACCCATTGGTAAATCTAATATTTCTGATACATATGCTGCATGAGCAATACCAGCTGTTGATGTACCCATAACAACTTTACAAGTTGGATAATATGTTTTAATTAATTCAGCAAGACCATTTTCAACAACTCTACGTACTTCAGGATAAGATAGAGTTAATCTATTATCACAATAAATTGGTGATTTAATACCACTTGCCCAAGTGAATGGATCATTTGGCTTTAAAAATACTGCTTTAATTTTTAAAAGGTTTTTAGCAACCTCTACTGCTAATTTATTTTCTTCCATTTTTAACAAAACTCCTTTACACATCTTAAATAAGCCTCAAGAGGATTCTTTGCAGCTGTAATACTTCTACCTACAACAATATATGTAGAACCTAATTCTTTTGCATAGCTTGGAGTAGCTACTCTCTTTTGGTCGTTAACTGAATCATCAGCAAAACGAATACCAGGTGTTACTGAGATTAAGCCCATTTCCTTAATAATTGGGGCTTCAAGTGCAGAACATACAACACCATCAAGTCCAGCTTCTTTAGCATTTGAAGCATACTTCTTAACTACATTTTGAAGAGGCTCTTTGATTAATAGCTCATTTTCTAGTTCAGTTTGGGAAATAGATGTTAATTGAGTAACAGCAATAAGCTTTGTATTCTTACCACCTTCAACACTATCAAGACCACGTCTTGCAGCTTTCATCATTTCAATACCACCAGCAGCATGTACATTAGTTATATCTACACCTAATGAAGCAATATTTCTCATTGCTTTTTCTACTGTATTAGGAATATCGTGAAGTTTTAAATCCAAGAAAATTTTAAAGCCTTTTTCCTTTAATTCTTTAACAAGGCTTGGACCCTCTTTATAAAAAATTTCCATACCAATTTTTAAATAAGGACTATATTTTCCTTCAAATGGCTTTAAAAATTCCATTAAGTCCTCACGATTCTTAAAATCACATGCGATAATTACGTCTCTCATATTATTTTGCCTTTCCTATAATTTTTTCTAAATCATCAATACCAAGTTCATCCATTACCTTAGGTAGATTATCTATTATATCCTTACATGCATAAGGATTAACAAGATTCTCCGCCCCAACCATAACAAGACTTGCTCCAGCATACATCATTTCAATAACATCATAAGCAGTTGTAACACCACCCATACCAATCACTGGAATATTTACAGTATGACTTACTTCATAAACCATTCTAATAGCTACAGGGAAAATACCAGGTCCACTATAGCCACCCTTTTTAACAGCTATAATAGGCTGACCTGTTTTTAAATTAATACGCATTCCTACTAAAGTATTAATTAAGCTTATTGCATCAGCACCAGCCTCTTCAACAGCTTTAGCCATAGAAACTATGTCTGTAACATTTGGTGATAATTTAACAATGATTGGCTTTAGAGAAACCTTCTTAACCTCACGAACTAAATTAGAAGCAACCTCTTCATTAACACCGAATGCCATACCTCCACCTGTTACATTAGGACAGCTGATATTTAATTCGATGGCGACTACCTCATCAACATTATTGAATTTTCTTACAGTTTCAACATAATCAGTTACTGAGTGTCCTCCGACATTGGCAATAACTTTATCATTATATACCTTTTTAAGTTTAGGTATTTCTTCTGATATAACCTTATCAACACCTGGATTTTGTAATCCAATAGAATTAATTAAACCAGATGGACATTCAGCAATACGTGGCAATGGATTACCATATCTTGGTTTTAATGTTGTTCCCTTTAAGGAAATACTACCTAATATATTTATATCATATATTTCACTAAATTCATAGCCAAATCCAAAAGTTCCTGATGCTGGAATTACTGGATTTTTAAATATATGATTTAAAAAGCTAATTTTAGTATTCATTAGAATATTACCTCCTTACTATCAAAGACAGGTCCTTCTTTGCAAACACGCTTAGGTCCATTAGTAGTCTCAATTGAGCATCCCATACAAGCACCAAAGCCACAGCCCATTCTTGCTTCTAAAGAAACACAGCCATTAGGATAAGCCTTAGCTAATGCTTCAAGCATTCTATAAGGACCGCAAGAATAATAATATTCAATATTTAATTTATTTTTACTAATGCAATCAAGAATTGTACCCTGAGTACCTAATGTACCATCATCTGTACATAAATATACATTACATAATTTCTTAAGATCATCAATTAATACTAAATCATCCTTACTTCTAGCGCCATATACTAATGTAGGCTTGATACCTAGCTCATTATATTTTTTAGCTAAAGAAATCATAGGGGCAATACCAATACCACCAGCAATTAATGTTGGAGTGATACTAGTATTAATTTTAAAGCCATTACCTAAGCCAACTAAAACATCAAGTTTAGTGCCAACTCGATAATGTGACATATCCTTTGTTCCTAAACCTAGAACCTTATAAAGAATATCAACATAATTTAAACTAAAATCAGAAACAGAAATTGGTCTTCTTAAATATTTGTCAGGTAATTTGATATTAATAAATTCACCAGAATTTTTAATTTCACTACAATCACCCTCAAGTCTCATTAAAAATACATCTTTACCAACTTGCTTATTTGATGTAATTTCAAGTATAACGTTTTTCATCGCTTACTCCTTATCAATTACAGATATTCCCATAGTTATTTCTTCTAATACATCAAGTAATACCTTAACTGTATCTAGACATGTAAATACAGCAACATTATTATCAATTGCGGCACGACGAATTATCTTACCATCCTCATTTGTGCTTGTACCCTCACTAGAAGTATTAATAACATATGTAACATATCCTTTTTTAATTGAATCAAGAATTTCTTCACTACCTTGAGATATTTTTTTCTTAACTCTAGTCTTAATACCATGTTGTTTAAGGAACTTAGCTGTACCTGATGTAGCTTCAATATTAAATCCTAAATTATAAAATCTCTTAATTAATGGTAAAGCTGCTTCCTTATCCATATCAGAAATAGTAGCTAAAATAGTACCATAGTTTGCAACACGAGTACCACTTGCCTTCAATGACTTATATAAGGCTCTATTTAATGAATAATCATATCCGATTGCTTCACCTGTTGATTTCATTTCAGGAGATAACACAACATCAAGTCCTGAAAGTTTTGTAAATGAGAAAGTAGGAGTCTTAACATACCATCTCTTACGCTTTTTAGCTAAACCAACATATCCTAAATCTTTAAGCTTAGCTCCTAGCATAACCTTTGTTGCGATATTCGCAATAGGTAAGCCTGTAGATTTAGCAAGGAATGGAACAGTACGACTTGAACGAGGATTAACCTCAATAATAGAAACCTCATTTTTCTTATCAACTATAAATTGAATATTAAATAAGCCAATCATATTAAGCTTTAAGCCTATTCTAGTTGTATAATCAACAATTACTTTTTGAACATCCTCAGTTAAAGAATATGGAGGATATACAGACATACTATCTCCACTATGAACACCTGTTCTTTCAATATGCTCCATAATACCAGGAATAAACACATTCTCTCCATCGCATATTGCATCAACCTCACATTCTTGACCTGATACATATTTATCAACAAGAATAGGGTGCTCATTATCAAAAGCTACTGCTTCACTTACCTTATCACTTAATACATCTTCATCATAAACGATGTGCATCATTCTTCCACCCAAAACGAATGATGGACGAACTAATACGGGATATCCTATCTCATTCGCAGCTTTAATTGCCTCTTCAACAGAATAAACACCATAGCCCTTTGGCATAGGAATATTTAATTCTTCCATTGCTGTTTCAAATAAAGCTCTATCCTCAGCTGTATCAATAGCTAAAGCACTTGAACCAAAAATTCTAACACCAGCCTTATCAAGTTTTGATGCTAGATTAATAGCTGTTTGACCACCTAATGCAACAATCACTCCATCGGGATGTTCAAAATCAATAACATTCATAACATCCTCAAATGTTAGTGGTTCAAAATATAATTTATCTGATACTGTATAATCAGTAGACACTGTCTCTGGGTTATTATTAATAATAATGGCTTCATATCCAGCCTCCTGAATACCCCAAATAGCGTGAACTGTAGTATAATCAAATTCAACACCCTGACCAATTCTAATAGGTCCAGAGCCTAATACTACAATCTTTTTATTTTCTGATTTAATTGATTCATTCTCATGCTCATATGTAGAATAGAAATATGGAATATAACTCTTAAATTCAGAAGCACAAGTATCAATCATCTTATATACTGGATAAATTGAATTATCATGTCTTAACTTATAAATATCATAATAATTTGAATTCCAAATTTTAGCTAAATATGAATCAGCAAAACCATATCTCTTAGCTAATCTTAAAGTATCAATATCCATTGGATGCTTCATAATTTCATTTTCAAGCTCAATAATATGATTATATTTTTCTAAGAAGAATCTATCAATCTTTGTTAAGAAATATAATTCATCAATTGTAACACCTTTACGAAGTGCTTCTCCAATTGCGTAAATTCTTTCATCTGTATGTAATGAAATGAATTTCATTAATTCTATTTCATTCATTTTCTTTAAACTTTCAAGTTCAATATGATCAACCTTATTCTCTAATGATCTAATTGCCTTTAATAATGATTCCTCAATAGTTCTACCTATTGCCATTACTTCACCTGTAGCCTTCATTTGAGTAGATAGACTACGATTTGCAGTTGCGAATTTATCAAATGGGAATCTTGGAATCTTTGTAACAACATAATCTAATGTTGGTTCAAATGAAGCCAAAGTATTAGCTATATGAATTTCGTCAAGTCTTAAACCACAAGCAATTTTAGCAGAAACTCTCGCAATAGGATAACCTGAAGCCTTTGAAGCTAAAGCTGAAGAACGTGAAACACGTGGATTAACTTCAATTACATAATATTTAAATGAATATGGGTCAAGTGAAAATTGGACATTACATCCGCCTTCAATCCCTAAAGCACGAATAATCTTTAATGCTGAATTTCTAAGCATTTGATATTCCTTATTAGTCAATGTTTGGCTTGGTGCTACTACAATAGAATCACCTGTATGAATACCAACAGGATCAACATTTTCCATATTACATACTACTATTGCAGTATCATTTTTATCTCTTAATACCTCATATTCAATTTCCTTAAAGCCTTTAATTGATTTTTCAACTAATACTTGAGTAACTGGAGATAATTTTAATGCATTTTTAGCTAGAGGAATTAGTTCTTCTTCATTATCAGCAAATCCACCACCAGTACCTCCTAATGTGAATGCTGGTCTTAAAATAATTGGATAACCAATCTTTTCTGCTGCTACTATAACCTCATCTAAAGTTGTAGCAGTAATAGACTCTAAAATTGGTTCATTAATTTCTAGACATAATTCCTTAAAAAGCTCTCTATCTTCAGCACGCTCAATCGCATGAGCAGATGTACCTAAAAGTTCAACCTGACATTCATCTAAAATACCCTTTTTAGATAACTGCATACCTAGATTTAATCCTGTTTGACCACCAATAGAGCAAATTAATCCATCAGGACGCTCAAAACGAATTATTTTAGCAACATTCTCAAGATCAAGGGGTTCCATATAAACCTTATCAGCGATCTTAGTATCTGTCATAATAGTTGCAGGATTTGAATTAACTAATATAACCTCATATCCCTCTTCCTTTAGGGCTAGACAAGCTTGAGTACCAGCATAATCAAATTCAGCACCTTGCCCAATAACAATTGGACCAGAACCAATAACCATTATCTTTTTAATATCTGTTCGTTTTGGCATAATCATTTCCTCCACATTTCTTCATTAATTCCATAAAGCGATTGAATATATATTCACTATCTTCAGGACCTGCAGCTGATTCAGGGTGATATTGTACAGCTATAACATTATTTTCTTTATCCATCATACCTTCAGCTTCATTATCTAAAAGGTTAATATGTGTTAATGTTAATCCTGTACCTTTTAAAGAGTCAATATCAATTGCGAATGAATGATTTTGACTTGTTATTTCTACCTTATCAGATTCAAGATTCTTAACTGGGTGATTACCACCACGATGACCAAATTTCATCTTATATGTTTTAGCACCATAAGCAAGCCCAATGATTTGATGTCCTAAACAAATACCTAAAATAGGAACAACGCCTTTCATTTGTCTAACAAGTTCAATTACAGGTGTTACATTCTCAGGATCTCCAGGTCCATTTGATAAAAATAATCCATCTGGCTTATATTTCATAATAACTTCCTTTGGTGTATTATAAGGAACAACAACAACATTACAGCCACATTGATTAAGCTTACGAATGATATTTAATTTAACTCCACAGTCTACTGCTACTACAGTATAAAGTGGATTAGGAGTTCTTGAATACCAAATTTTTTTAGAGGACACAGTAGGTACCTGATCCTTAGGATATTGATAATCATTAAGAATTTTCATACATTCCTCCATTGGCTTATCAATATCACAAATTAAAGCCTTCATAGAACCATGATCTCTAATGATTCTTACAATTTCTCTTGTATCAACACCACTAATTCCTACTGCGTGATTCTCTTCCATTACTTCACCAAGTGTTCTTGTAAAACGGAAGTTTGATGGGACATCATTATATTCTCTTACGATAAAGCCTGACATATAAATATTCTTTGATTCATAATCCTCATCAGTCAAACCATAATTACCAATTAATGGATATGTCATACATACCATTTGTCCACAATAAGATGGATCAGATAAAATCTCTTGATAACCAACTATTGAAGTATTAAATACTATTTCTGCAACCTTTTCATCAGATGAACCAAAGCCTTCACCTAAGAAAACATGTCCATCCTCTAATACTAGCTTTCTTTTCATTATTCTCCCTCATTTCTATAAATTATATTGCCATTTAAAATTGTATATTTAGTAAATCCATAATAGGTATTTCCTATAAATGGAGAATTCTTTCCTTTAGATAATATTTCATCCTTAGTATAAGTATGAGGATTATTAATATCTAATATTGCAATATTAGCTTTACTTCCTTCATATAATCCATACTTAGGTAAATTAAATATCTTCATTGGATTATAAACTAATAAATCCAAGAATCTATCTAATGATAATAAGCCATTTTTTACAAAGCTTGTATAAACGATTGGAATCATTGTTTCAAGTCCAATAATACCATTAGGACATTCATTATATGGCTTACTCTTTTCCTCCTCTGTATGAGGTGCATGATCTGATGCTAAAACTAAGGCTGTACCATCAAGTAATGCTTGAACTGTAGCCTTACGATTTTCCTCACTTCTTAAAGGTGGATTCATTTTATAATTAGCATTCTTTATTTCAGTTTCATTTAAAACTAAATGATGAGGTGCTACCTCGCAGGTAATATTAGTATATCCCTCACTTCTAGCATGCCTGATTGCTTCAAATGATTCTTTTGTAGACATATGGCAGAAATGATATTTACAGCCAATCTTTTTCGCAAGCTCTATTTCTCTTCTTACTGCTACATATTCTCCTTCTGGAGCATATTTATAAACATTATCCTCAGCATGAGATGCAATAACTAAATCATATTTTAAAGCTAGCTTCATCGCATTTTCTAAAAGCTCTAAGTTATTAACGCCTCTTCCATCATCAGAAATTGCATAAACTCTATTATAGAATGAATCAATATCAGCTAAATTCTTATCACCCTCATTAATAGAAACAGCACCATATGGGTAAACATTAACTATAGCGTTTTTCTTTATTAGTTTCTCTTCAACTAATAAATTCTCTAAATTATCAGGACATGGATTTAAATTAGGCATAGCCATAATTGCAGTAAAGCCACCCTTAGCTGCAGATTTAGTACCTGTTAAAATAGTTTCCTTTTTTTCATAACCTGGTTCTCTTAAATGAACATGAACATCTATAGCACCCGGCATCACTAATGAGTCACTTGCATCTAAGCACTCATAATTATTATTTTCAATAATTGGGGCCATTTTAATGATCTTATCATCATTTATTAAAATATCTTTCTTAACCAATTTATTATTTTCTACTACTAAACCATTTTTTATAAGAATCATAATCTACCATCCAATACCATAGAAATAACAGCCATACGAACATATACTCCATTAGTCATTTGCTTATAAATTCTACTTTTTTTTGCTTCAGCACAGCTTGACGCTATTTCAACTCCACGATTAATTGGAGCTGGATGCATAATAATAGCATTATCCTTCATATGATTCATTCTTTCTTCTGTTAATCCATATTTTTCATGATATTCAGAAACGGACATTTGCATATGCTCTTGATGACGTTCAAATTGAACTCTTAATAGCATAATAACATCCATTTTTTCAATTGCCTCATCAAAGGAAATAAAAGGTGCACAATGATCATTAAATTCCTCAGGACCTGAAATATAAACCTCCATTCCAAGTCTTTGCATAACCTCTATATTTGTATGTGCTACTCTTGAGTGAGAAATATCACCAACAATACAGCACTTTATTCCTTCAAAATGACCATATTCTTCATAAATAGTCATTAAATCAAGTAATGATTGAGTTGGATGATCGGCTTTACCATCACCAGCATTTAAAATTGGAATATTAATTCCTTCAAGTTCTTTATAATATTGATCCATAGAATGACGAATGATAACTCCATCAACTCCCAATGATTCAAATGTTCTAACAGTATCATATAATGTTTCACCTTTTTGAACACTTGATAATTGAGTATTACAATCTAATACTCCAATTCCTAAATTCATTAATGCTGTAACAAATGAATAGTGAGTTCTAGTTGAATTTTCAAAAAATAATGTAGCAAATTTTCTATCAGGATAAGAAACTTTATACCCACCCTTTAGTTTTTCAGCGTAATCAATAATCTCTTGAATTTTTTCAGTTGATAAATCTTTTAATCTTAGTAAACCTTTCATTTTTCCACCTCAAAAAAAATAGTTTTCTAATCCAAAAAGGACTAGAAAACTAGTATCAACACAATAAAAATTCATATTAATCTGGTATTCTTGTTAGCCTCTCTGGACTATCTTAAAGCTTTTCGACATATATAATATCACAAAGCTTAAGTTAATTCAAGTTAAAGTAACTATTAATTTTATATAAATATAATTTATAATAACTATATAACCTCAATACCATCTTTAACATCTAATAAAAAATCATACAAATCATCATAATATTCAGTTTGAAGCATTAAATCATCATTAAAGCCAAAATAAACTTCTAAAGCTTTATTACCAGCTTCAAACGCAAGTTTATTTATTTCATCAACTAAATCATCACTACAAATTTCAGATTTCTTATAGGTATTCTTAAACCAATCAGGATTACTAGATCTAGCTAATGCCTCACTATATTTTAATATCTTCATACTTACCCTCCTCAAGTATTATTAGAGAATTAGGATACTTATCATTTAAATAATTAATATCCATATTATTCAATTCCTCTAAGCAATCTATTTCCTCACTATCTAAATTAGAAAGCTTATATTTGTATTTATTTTTTATAGACACTCCTATTATATTACAATTTGTATTAATTTTAAAATATATTGAAACACTTCTTATAAAAATTCCACTACCTATAGGTACCCGAGTTTTGCAGTTGTTGTGCTAAGAAAACATTCCATAGTATTGGAATGATATATTTTATTTGAATTTTATATTT
>CAKQBG010000045.1 GCA_934216145.1 uncultured Anaeroplasma sp. | reverse complement strand
TGCAATGACATCTACTTTTTCTTTTGTATGATAAATTTTCTTTACATTTTTCAATTCAAGCATATTTAATTCTCCCTATTATTTTTTATTCATTTCCCATTTAGCATATAATTTAGTTTCCTTAAATTCTTCTTCCTCTAGTTTAGATAATTTATTTTCTTTAAACTCCCATTCCATTATTCCTTCAGGATCCTGATACCAACCAAGAAACGTATAACCTTCGCGTTTTGGTTCAGGTGGAATATATTGTATTATTTCTCCATATTCATAATTGTCTACATAATAATAAGGATTATTAGTTTCATAATTTAACATATATGAAACATTAGCACGATATAAATCATCTTTACTATCTTCAAATCCTTTATCAATAGCTTTATAAAATTCCTCATATTTTTCATTAGGTACATAAATCTTTATATTATCTCCCAGTAAAACTAAAACGTTTAAAATAGTACCACAATAAAACACATTTAAATCATTAGTATTTAGCATATAACCAGTCATTATATAAGTAATAGTATTTGGACAATAAAATCTTTCTAGACTATAACCAGGATCTTCTTCTGTTTCAGGCCTATTAGAATAAAGATATCCATATCCACCACCAAAATCATTCCCACATCCTAACTCTCTAACAGTATAACCATTAATTTTAGAAGGAACAAATACATAATTTGATGAAAATCCGCTTTTTAGATTACCTATAGCAATATTCTTTTGATCATCAAAAGAAACACCTTTTTCATATATTTTTAACGCTTCAAATGTATCTACATTAGGTCTTTTTCCACTAGAACAAGTATCAACAACTAAAATAGATGAAAGTCCCAATATTAAATTTAAAATTGAATTCCATTTCATAATGACTCCCTCCCTACAAATTCTATGTATTTAAATTAGTATAATTAATATTCTTATATTTTGATTAAAATTAATTATTAGTTAATTGATTATATTACAAATATTACTTTTTGTCTATTAATTTTAAGATGTTATAGACACCATATATGTATACAGCTTTCCGTTCACTATAAAAAAGACGAATATGAAAAAAATGGGAACAATTTTCTAGTGCTACCATACTTTTTTATACTTTTTATAACTAAGTATCTATTGAGCAAACAAAAAAATCATTCCCAAAATTTCAAAATTCAAAAAATTGTCTTAAAAAACAAAAAAACCGTATTAAGACACGGTTTTTTAATATGTTAACTTTCTTGCTTTTGCAAAAAAGTATGGTTTTACGTGGCAGGACCAACAAGATTTGAACTTGTGCATGAGGGAGTCAAAGTCCCTTGCCTTACCGCTTGGCTATGGTCCTAAATATTATTACTCATAAGAGTTCCTCATAATTTTACTAAAAATCTAATAAAAAATCAAGAGTTTTTTTATATTTTTTAAAATTTTGTTCTAAGGGGTTAATTATTAAAGTAAATTGACAAATGATTAATTAATATTAAAAAAAGATCGGCTATAAAACCGATCAATTTCTAATATTATAAAGAAGCTTCAAGTATCTCTAAAATATCATTCTCTGATAAAGGAGCCCAAGCATTTTCAAGTCCTTCATTTAATGCAATATGATGTGCCATTTCAGCAAGTCTTGATTCATCAATACCAACTTCTCTTAAAGACATTGGAATACCAATTGATTTAAAGAAATCATAAGTTTTAGCTATTGCTAAATTTGCAATCTCAAAAGGATCCATATTTTTATCAATACCAAAAATATTAACTCCATATGATACAAAACGAGAAACAGTTTTTTCATTTAAAATATGCTTCATCCACTTAGGAGTTATAATCGCAAGACCTTCTCCATGTGTAATATCATAATAAGCACTTAATGCATGCTCAATACCATGACATGGCCATCCTGAAGAGCCATTACCATTTGATAATATTCCATTACAACCATATGCGCATGAAAGCATTAATTCCGCTCTTGCTTCATAATCATTAGGATTTTTTAAAGCTATTTTTACATTATGCATTAAGCTTTTAATAGTAGCCTCACAAAAGCCATCATTTAAAATACAGCTATCACCGCAAAAATATTGTTCAATAACATGATTAATTGCGTCTGCTGTACCAGCTGCTGTTTGCTTCTTAGAAACTGTAAAAGTATATTTTGGATCTAGTATAGAAGCTACTGGGAATAGTAGCTCATCTATGTACCCAACCTTATCATTAGTTTCAGTTCTAGAAATAACACCACCACAATCAAATTCTGAACCTGTTGCGGCTAATGTTAAAATATCAACAAGTGGTAATGCCTTCTTAGCCTTAACCTTATAGGTAATTAAATCCCAAGGCTCTCCATCATAACAAGCTCCAGCACAAATTGCCTTTGAGCAATCAAGAACAGATCCACCTCCAACAGATAAAACAACATCAATATTATTTTTCTTACACATTCTAACACCATCTAATACACTTGTAGAATATTTAGGATTTGGTTCAATACCAGGAAGCTCAAATAATTCAAAATCCTTTAATAATACCTTTACCTCATCATAAAGACCAATCTTTTTAATACTACCTCCACCGTAAGTAATTAAAATCCTTTTTCCTAATCCCTTCATAATATCTGGTAAGCTTTTAATCGCATCATGACCAAATATTAATCTTGTTGGTGAATAATAATTAAAATTTTGCATATGCCCTCCAAAAATATATATTTAAGATAATATTTAAAATATTTCTTATTTATATTATAAACCTAAAGTAAACTTTAGGTTCAAGATATTTTTTAAATGCAAAAAACGCCTCAATAGAGACGTTTAATAATACTATTTTAAGCTTTCCTTATATTCTGAAACAAGCTTATCAGCCTTTTTAACAAAGCCATCTAAATCATCAAAGCTTTGAAGCTTAGCACCAGATGCCTTCGCATGACCTCCACCATTATATTCCTCAGCAAGTAAATTAATAACAGGTCCACGAGAACGTAAACGAATTCTAATTTCACCAGGATATTCAATAAATAAAGCCCAAACAGGACATCCTTCAATAGTAGAAATAACAGAAACTTGAGCTGATGCTTCTTCATCAGTAACCTCAAATTTATTAATAACATCTCTAGTTATTACTAAATAAGCAAAGCCATTTTCAGTAATATTGAAATTAGATAATGAATAGCCCTTAAGTTTTAATGTCTTTAAGGTTTCAACTGATAAATTATTATCAACATAGCCTAAATCAACTCCATTATCAACTAATAATCCTGCAGCATGGAAGGTTCTTGATGTAACTGAATCAAACTTAAATCTTCCTGTATCTGTATAAATACCAATATATAATGCTAAAGCTGCTTCCTTTGTCATAACCAATTCATCCTTGAATTTCTCATAAAATTCAGTAATAATTTGACAACAAGCAGGTGCAGTAGTATCTACATATTGATAATTACCATAATCATCAACTGGAATATGATGATCTATTTTAATAGAGTATTTTGCCTGATTAAAGCGTGTATCAGATAAACGTTCAGCAGTTGCGCAATCAACACAAATAGATAAAGCATTGTCAAATAATGACTCATCCTCTAAAATAGTAGGTCTACCAATAAATGATACAAAATCACTACTTTCTCCAGTAATAATAACATTCTTCTCTGGATATGTAGCTTTAATTAAATAATATAAGCCATATTGGCTACCAATACAATCACCATCAGGACGAATATGACCATGAATAATTATCGTATTAAATTCTTTTATTTTTTTTAAAATATGCTCCATATATAACTCCTTTTTCTAAATTCTATCATAGTTCAAATATAAACACAACAAAGAATAAATTATAATTATTTATTAACATATATAGAAAAAAGCTATATATCCCATATAAAAGAAATATATAGCTCAATATAAATATTAAATTATATTTAGATAATATTAGTTATCTTCCTTTTTATTATTCTTATCTATTATTTTTCCGCCTAAATAGCCAGCTAATAAAGACTTAATATCTAAACCAGTTGCTGCCTCAAGACCAGAGAATATTTGACTACCATTTTTAGAAATCTCCTCATTAAGCTTAGCAGTATTTCCTTCACCATACATAGTAATAGAATCAATCTTAGACATTGCAGAAGCCATAGGCTCACTATAAGCCTTAATCATTTCTGGTAATACATTAGAATCAAGAATTAATTGTAATGTTGCCGCTTCACCATATTGCTTCATAGCATCAGCCTTAGCTTTAATAGCGTCAGCTTCAGCTTTACCCTTAGCTTCAATACCCTTAGCCTCTGCTAAAGCTGCTTCCTTTTCAGCATTAGCCTTCGCAATTCTTGCCTGTGCTTCAGCCTCTGCTTCAATCTTTAAAGCTTCCGCTGCCTTTGCCTTTTGAATTTTTTCAGCCTCTGCTTCAATTTTTTTCATTTCAGCTTCTTGTTCTTTTTCAAACTTTAATGCCTCTGCTGCCTTTTGACGAGCATATAATTCAGCCTCAGCCTTTTGCTTTATTGCATACTTCTCAGCTTCAGCCTGCTTATTAATAGAAGCCTGTAATTTACGTTCCTGAAGCTCAACCTCCTTTTGACCTAATTCAACTTCACGCTCACGTTTAGCAATATCAGCATTAATTTTAGCTATATTAATTTCCTGCTGACGCTTTTGCTCCTCAATCGCATAAGAAGCATCTGCTGTAGCCTTAGCTGTATCAGTCTTTTGCTTTAAATCAGATTCCTTTAATGATAACTCAGTATTTTGAGAAATAATTTTTTGTTGTGCTTCTACTCTAGATCTATTCGCAAGCTCATCAGCTAATGACTTCGCAATAGTAACATCTCTATCAGCATTAGCCTTCGCAATTGCAGCATCCTTTGATATTTGAGCTACATTATCAATACCTAAATTTTCTATAACATGATTATTATCACTGAAATTTTGAATATTAAAATTAATTAATTCAATACCAAGCTTAGCCATATCAGGAATAACATTTTCTTTTACTTGCTCAGCTACTCCCTGTCTATCCTGAACTAGCTGCCTAATTCCGACAGTACCAATAATTTCACGTAAATTACCTTGTAATACCTGCTGTACCTGAGAAATTCTATCAGCTTCACTTATACATAGTAAAGCTTGAAATGCTGTTTCTAAAAGCTCAGGAGTAGAACCAATCTTAAGGTTAGCTACTGCATCTACATTTATATTAATAAATTCCTTTGTAGGAATTGATTCTTCAGTTTTAACATCAACCTGGAATGCCTTTAAATGTAATACATCCTTTCTTTGTAAGAATGGTATTCTAATTCCTGCCTTACCAATTAATATCTTTCTTTTTCCTAAACCAGAAATCATTACTGCTTCATCAGGTCTAGCTTTAATATAGCTAGCTCCAATCAAAACAATAATTAAAGCTACTACAACACAAATTAATACTCCAGCCCACACTGGAAAAGTTAAAAATACATTGAATTTCATTTTTATTTCCTCCACTAAATATATTATTTTTTCAAAATATTTATTAACAAAATTATAGCTTTTACATTATATATCACCTTACCTAAAAAAAAGACCTTTATTACTGATAGTAATAAAAGTCTTGAATTTTAAAATGTGTCCGAATAATAAATCATTGTCCTGACGAAGCACATTCCATCTAATGGATTCTACTCCCTTTTATCTTATTAACTTACAATTAAATTATACCAAAAATAGACAAATTTTCAACAAAAATCGTAATAAATCGTACATACTAATTATTTAACTAATATAGTACGTAAAATTAAATATACAACGAATAAAACATAAAGACCTAATAAGATCCAACCATCCTTTTTAGATAGTTTTCCTTTTAAAGCCATTATAAATACTAATATAGTAATAGACATCATTACAGTAACCTCAACCCATAATTGAGAATTTAATGTACTTAAATCACAAGTTACTGCTGCGATACCTAAAACGAAAATAGTATTAAAAATATTAGAACCAATAACATTACCTAATGCTAATTCATTTTGACCCTTTTTAGCAGCTATAACACTAGTTACAAGCTCAGGTAGGCTTGTACCTACTGCGACAATTGTTAATCCTACTAAAGCCTCAACCATTTCTTTATTTAATCCACAAGCTACTGCAGTATTTACAGCTATTCTTTGTGCACCATAAACAACAAATTCACCACCAAGTAAAATACCAATAATTCCAACAATAGTTAATATTATAGCCTTTGGTAATGGTTCATCAACAATTTCTTCATCTTCAACTGCTTGTTCCTCTGGATGCTTTTTAGCATTATAAACTAAGAAGAAAATATAAACAGGAATTAATATTACTAAAATAATACCCTCCCATCTAGTAATTGCGTAAGGATAATCACCTATACTAAAGAATAAACCAAAGATTAATAATAAAGCAGTAACACCTAAAAGAAATGGAAATTCCTTCTTACAAACACTTTTTTTAACAACGATAGGTGTAAATACACAGCTTAAGCCTAAAACTAATAAAATATTACAAATATTAGAACCAACAACATTACCAATTGCGATATTTGCAGTAGTACCATTTATTAATGCTTGAATTGAACCAGAAACTGATACAGCAAGTTCAGGGCAGCTTGTTCCCATTGCGACTACAGTCAAACCTATAATTAATTGTGACACATGTAGCTTTTTAGCTAGAACACTAGCTGAATCAACAAATATATCACAAAACTTAACCAAAAAGAATATTCCGACTAATAAGAATGCAATATAAATTAAATACTGGCACCAGCCAAATCCTTTTATTGCGTTATCCAATAAATTCCAAAAAAAATCTAACATATTATCCCTTCCTTTTTCAAAAAAATAAGACTATATATTTCCCCTACTAATGTATGGAAAATATATAGTCTTGAAATTTACTATAATACCGGACTTACAGTCGAGATGACGATATTATAACCAATATATTGGTTTTCTACTCCCTATATATTATTTATTTTTGTGAATATAAAGATGAAATCTTGTAAAAATCCTCACCATTAATAAAGGCCTCTATTATTTTATCTGTTATTTCAAATGTATTATTTAAAGTAGCTAATTCATCATTATTAAACTTCTTTAAAACCCAATCAATAACAGGAATAACTGGACTTCTATCAATACCAATTTTTATTCTCTTATATTCTTCTGTTTTTAAATGTAGAGCAATGTTTTTATGTCCATTATGACCACCTGCACTACCCTTAGCTCTTAATCGAACTCTACCTAAATGAGAATCTAAATCATCAGAAATCACTAGAATATCAGATGAATCTATTTTATAAAAATTCATTACAGCATAAACACTTTCACCACTAAGATTCATATATGTCATTGGCTTTAATAAAATAGTTTTTTCACCATTAATATTTACTAAAGCAATCATTCCCTTTAGCTTTTGATTTAAAGAAAACTCAATACCATTCTTACTAGCAAAGTGATCTAACGCCATAAATCCAGCGTTGTGTCTAGTATTCTCATAAGTACTTCCAGGATTACCAAGACCAACAATTAATCTCATAATTATAACAATTCTCTCTTTGTCTTATCATAAGAATAAGTGAATAAACCAGATAATGGTTCATCAGATAATATTCTTAAAATACCATGACCTAATAATTGACCTACAGATAATACTGTAATCTTATCTATTTTCTTAGAAGGATCTAACTTAATAGTATTAGTAATAATCATTTCCTTTAAGCAAGAATTTTGAATTCTCTCAATTGCAGGACCAGATAATACACCATGAGTACATGCTGCATATACCTCAACAGCACCAGCCTCCATTAAAGCCTTAGCACCAATAGTTAATGTACCAGCAGTATCACACATATCATCAACTAAAATACATGTCTTACCCTTAACATCACCAATAATATTCATAACCTCAGCCTTATTTGGTTCAGGACGACGCTTATCAATAATAGCAATTGTAGTATCTAATACCTTAGCGAATTCTCTTGCTCTTGTAGTACCACCATGATCTGGAGATACAACAACAATATTCTCAAGATGCTTGTCCATTAAATAATTACATAAAATAGGTAAACCCATAAAGTTATCTACTGGAATATTAAAGAAGCCTTGAATTTGAGCAGCATGAATATCCATACAAATAACACGATCAGCTCCTGCAGTTTGTAATAAATCAGCAACAAGCTTAGCAGAAATAGGTTGACGGCTTCTAGCCTTTCTATCCTGACGGCTATAGCCATAATAAGGAATTACAAGATTAATAGTCTTTGCAGATGCACGCTTTAAAGCATCACACATAATTAATAATTCCATTAAATGATCATTTACTGGCGCACTAGTTGGTTGAATTACAAATACATGATGACCACGAACAGTCTCATTAATTTGAACATTAATCTCACCATCAGCAAAATGTAAAACATCACAGCTAGATAGCGGAACACCAATTGAATCACAGATTTCTTGAGCTAATTCTCTGTTTGAACTTAAACTAAAAACTTTAACTTTTTTTCCCAATAAAATAGACATGAGAAAACATCCTCCTATAAATTTCTAAAATCCAAAATAAATTATACCATAAGAATAATTATAAACAATCTATTTTTTTCTTTTTTCAACAAAAAATACTATAAATAATAGTCTAAATCATCCTTAGCTGATACCTTAAATAAAAATTCTATAATATCATCATCTAAAGATAAAATTGGTTTATTATTGTCATTTAATTCAACAACGCGAACCAAATAATATTCTAAACCATATTTATTTCTATATTCATTCAATAAATCAATATTATCCTTTAAACCTCTAATCGTTTTTCTAAGAAGAAGATTCAAATCTAGGGACTCATCATTACATTTAAATAATGACAAAGAAATATCACCATTAATAGCTTCTTTTATTTCATAATCACTATTAAATAATTTCTTAAATTCCTCTAATATTTTTTTATCTTTACCTATAACTCTAAAATATGTATACATTAGGCCTCCCTAACAAGCTTCTTCATCTCATCAGAAATATCCTTTATTTCTAAATTAGGCTTAGCCACTAAATAGCCCTGAACATAATCAGCACCTAAGCTTTTAACAGCCTTCAACTCCTCAATAGTCTCAACACTCTCAGCAATAACTAATATATTATTTTCCTTACAGAAATTAATAATAGATCTAGTAAATTGAAGCTTCTTTGAATCCTTATCAATACCTCTAACGAGAGAACCCTCAAGCTTAATATATCTAGGAGTATAATCTAAAATCATACCAATATTATTAAAGCCTGTACCATAATCATCAATCGCATAATTAACATTATATTTTCTAAAAATGTTAGTTTTTCTATCAATTATTCCATTCTCACCAAAATCTTCTTCAATTATTTCAACTACTATATTACTAAAGATATTCTCATATTTTTGACGATAAATATCAAAATCCTTATCAGATAAAATTTGACTTGAAATAGAATTAATAAATAGCTTTTTATTACAATTATATTTTAAATATTTTTCAGTAGCCTTAAAAATAGTAATATATTCAATATCATAAAGCTTATTATATTTTTTAGCATATTCTATAACTGCAAGTGGACACTTAAATTCCTCAACCTTTGGTCTCATTAAAGCCTCATATCCTAAAATCTCTCCAGTATGAATATCAACAATAGGCTGATAAGCATAATCAAGTGAACAATTAGCAATTAAATCATTAAGCTTTTCTCTCATTATATTCTCAGTATTATATAGCCTATAAGCATCACTATCAAAATAAGCTAGTTTATTCTTACCAGTTCTCTTAACAGTATACATAGTAAAATCAGCTCTTCTTCTTAATTCAGCAAGGCTAATTCCATCCTCGCTCACCGCAACACCACATGATAAAGAAACATAAATTTTCTTTGAATGACATTCTAAATAAAGAGTTTTAATTCTAGTTATTTCTTCACTAATCTTTTCTATATTTAAATCTATTGGATTATTTAAATATAAGACAAATTCATCACCAGAAATATGACTTACATATAAATTACTATAATGATCACTTAAATTCAACAAATAATCACCAACAAGCTTTAAATATTTATCACCAAATTCATGGCCATACTCATCATTTATTTTCTTTAGGTTATCAATATCAATCATATATAAAGCACCATGATTATTTTGACTCATTAATTCAGTAACTTTACTGTATAAGCCTCTTCTATTTAATAATCCAGTTAATACATCATAATCTCTTTCATATTCAATTTTCTTTTTTTCCTCATATTCACCTGTTAAATCAATAAGAGTCATAATTGCACCCTTATTAGATACAACAACCCTTAGCTTTAAATATAAGTCATTAATCATTAATGAGAATTCAGCATTTTCCTTAAAAAAATCTTTAAAACCATTCAAAGAAATAGATGATTCATTAATATAAACTAATATTTTCTTTAGTCTTTTATTAAATTCCTCACCATCAATAGAATCATCAGAATAACACAAACCCAGCATAGAATAGAACCTAGATGTTACTGAAACTGAATTATCTTCAATTGTATATTCAGCTAACGCAATACTAATATTAGAATCCTCTATTAATCTATTAATCTTTGTATTAACACTAATACTCTTTTCAAAATATAAAGATAGCCGAGATAATAAAACGTCTACCTCATAAATATTAGTTTTAGGAATATTACTAATATTTTTCTCACTAATATTTCTTGATACTCTCTTTATTGGTTTAGCAATTAAATTAGTTATTAAAAGTAAAAGTATAAAGCTAATTAAAAAGCTTAATAAATATACTAATAAAACCTGTTTAGTAGCTAAATTACTAGCACCTAAAATAACATTAGCTGGTAAAATACCAACAATATACCAAGTTTCATCTATCATAATTTCATCATATAAGCTAAGCTTATCTTCATAATAAAATTCCTCTATTCCATTTTTATCAAATGAATAAATATCACTATATGAAGTACTACGAAGTGTTACAGTGGAAAGCTTAGGAATACTATAATCCATATAGGTATTAATAGAATTAACAATTTCATTATTCTTATTCTTTTTAATTAAAGCAATATTTAAATTATCCCCCTTATTTAGCTGTAATAAAAGAGTTTGAATATATTGATCAGTTAAACCAATTCCAATAACACCTAAAACATTTCCATCATAAATAATTGGAATTGAATATGTTAAAACATCATAACCATCTAAAACTAAATCGCATGACCAATATTCAGCACTCTTCTCATTATTAATGTTATTTTTAAGGGCATATTCAATAGGCCTATCAAAAAAAGAAGTATCTTCTAAGTCAGCAAATGAATAATCAAAAACATTAGTACTTAAGCCATATTCCTTTCCATAATAATACATAACAACATCGTATGGAGCGAATAACACATCAATTTCTTTATTAATTTCCTTAGTAGGATTTTTAGTACTTAAAAATATTGCCTCTTTATTTTGAGCATTATTTAAGATAATAAAACTATTAGTAACCTGATTCTTAGTTATAATATTAGGCAATATATCAGCCTGAGCTAATAAATATTCCTTTGAATAATCATCACTTTCTAATAGCGCTTGAGGAGTAATATTCTTTTTCTCTAAAAATCGCTTAGTATTATCAATTACAGAATCATAATTAGAATCAATATTAGCCCATTTATTATACATAGATGACTCAATATAATTCTTTCTAACATTAACATCAGCCTTATAATTATCAACTAATGCATTATTTAAAGTACTACCTGCAATTCCAAAATATAAAATAAGTAATATTACTATAATTTGAATAAAGGTAATAATCATTAAAGGTATTAAAATTTTAAAATATATTGTTTTTGACCTATTTCCTCTTTTCATGGTTAAAACCTCACAACAAATATAATTAAATCTTATTAATAGCTTCCTTTACTGCATTAAACCATTCATCAAATTTAACTAAAGAAGTGTATTCAGCTATAATTTCACTAGTTTCTCCATTAGCTAAAACTATATCTCTTGCTTCCTTAGAATAACTAGCAAGCATATCTCTTAAGGTATTACGATAATTAGTACCATTAACTCCAACAACATTTGTATACATTGTATATTCCTCAGTAGTTTTCTTACTTATAGAAAAGCTATTCTTATAATGCTCGTTCTTCTGAGATTCAATAAATTCATTAGAGAATCCATCTTTAGTAGCCGGGAAATAACCAGATGTATTAGCAAATTTAGTAATATTTTCCTTTTCACATAGCCATTTAAGGAAATCTACTGCTGCTTTTTCTCTTTTCTCAACAGACTTAGTAATACAGAATCCTGCTCCTTGGCTTACTGCTACCTTTGAACCATTTTCAAATACAGGTGTACATAAAATCTCAGATTCAATTTCATATGATTCATTTTCAGATACTGTAACTTTACTTGGAAAATAACCACCTGAAGAGGTAGAACCTATATAGCTTAATATTTTACCATTTTTAATATCATCAGATCTAAATTTACCTATTGCAGTAAAATATCCCTTAACATATGGTACATAATAAGAATCCCAAAGCTTTTTGAATATATCTCTATCAAAATTTACACCAAATTCACCATTAGAATCATAATGAAGAATATCAACACCTAATTTCTTAGCGCCAATAACAAAATAATTATCTAGTGAATCTCTACCAAAAAAAGCATTACCAGTTCTCTCATAATAAGCCTGTGAAACCTTAATAATTCCCTCAATTGTAGATAAATCAGAATATGAAACACCACAATCAGGATATTTATTTAAAAACTTATCAAAATCTGTTTTATTAACATATAAAGCCTCAGTTGATTTCGCAACAGGAAGTATCTTTAAATCTCCATTTTCACTAAATCTACCTTCATTTAAAAATCCTTCATTATAATTACTTAATTCCTCTTTAGAGAAATATTTATCTAATGAAACAAGCTTATCATATTTATCAAGCTCAAAGGCGCAATCCGGATAAGCTAAAAATAAATCAGGCATGCTAGAAGCTCCAAGCTTTCCTGTAGCAGAATCTAATAATGCATCTAATAAATCAGAAACTCTAGAGCCTTTAGATACAGATGTAACAACAATTTTCTTTTCTAAACCTCTAGTTGAATTATATTCATCAACAATATTCTTAAATGATGTATCAGTACTTCCGTTATAATAAGTCCATATTTGTAATGAATATTCTTCTTGTGCTCCACTACTACATGATCCTAATGTAAGAACTAATAATATTGCCAAAAATAAACCTAAAAATCTTTTTCCCATCTTTTCCTCCCATTTAACAATAAAAAGCAAAGTTACAAAAACCTAGACTAAAATGAATACTATTCTTTAAAAAAATCTCTTTTATTAAATCCAGCAAACATAAACCTACGAAAGGTTCTAGCATTTGTTAACCATACAACATCATAATTATTTTTAGTATTCTTTATCATTCTAGGAACACAATAATCCACAATAGTTTGTGGATACTCTCCTAAAATATTATAAACTTTCTTTGTTTTTTCTGGTAATTCGATATGTGTTCTTCCACCATTAGCAGTCTTTATAAAATCAGTTATCATAATACCAGGTGTTAATCTACATACCTTAACTTGATCATTAGTAACATCATGAGATTCCTTCGCAAGAGATTTAGTAAAATATGTTACAGCTCTCTTAGATGTTCCATACACAGTTAATCCTGTCATCATCGCATCATTTGAGCCATATCCCTCAACATTATAAATTTGTCCAAAACCTTGAGCCTTCATTCCCTCAAAGGCTACCTTTGATCCATAAATAGCGCCCTTTAAATCAATATCTAAAATAAAAGCTATTTCCTTATCAGTTAACTGATATACAGGCTTATCAGGAGAATTAACTCCCGCATTATTAATCCAAATATCTACTGTATTAAATGCCTCTTTAGCCTTGTTCCATAAATGCTCTAAATCCTGGCAGCTTGTAACATTCGCAACTACCGCAATAGCCTTTGTATTATTCTTATTAATTTCATTTAATTCAGTTAAAGCCTTATTTAAATTCTCTTCATTAATATCTGAAATAACTACATTAAAGCCTAATTCCTTAAATTTCTTTGCTTGACATAATCCAAATCCTCTAGCAGAACCTGTAATAACCACTGTTTTCATTTATATTATCTCCAATAGTATCTACCGGCATATTATACTATATTTTTTCAAAAAAATATATATTATTATCGTATAAAGCTGAAACATTTTAAATTAAAAATGTTAAAGTTAATTCGTAAATAACTAACCTAAATTGATGTTAGAATACGAAAGTTATCCACATACCTTTTCGCCTATATTTTCATATATTTTAAAGCTATTATTTTATTTAAAAAAATCATTGAACAACAAAGTAAAACTATAAAAGAATTAACTACTAAAAACCAAAAATTATTAGACGAAATAAAAAGACTTAATAATAATTAAAAAAGTTCATAAATTTATTCTAAATCCTCATAAGCAAGTGGTAATAAAATTATTTCAAATAATGGAGTTATGGCAAGCAGAAGTAAAAGATGAATCTAAAATCATATAAAACGAAGAAGTGTTTTTGTTAAATAGAATGAAAGATAAAGATAGAAATGAAATATTATTTTTTATGAATAATTTTAAAATACCATCAAAATAAATATACCTTTAATTTAGAGAATATTTTTCTGATGGTATTATTTTTTTTATTTGCGAGTAAACTATAACATAATAACATTTAATATAGTATAAATTGAATTATTTCTTCTTTTGGTATTTATTATAAATTTATCCATAAAAAAAGAAAAAGCTCACAAAAAGCCAAATTTAAGGTCTTGTGAGCTATTATAATTATACAAATAAATATTTATTCAAATTCTGTTGTTATTTCAGCCCTACCGCCTTAAACTTTTCCAATCTGTAATGGCGTTCATCATCCAATTCCTTAACACCA
>CAKQBG010000044.1 GCA_934216145.1 uncultured Anaeroplasma sp. | reverse complement strand
CTTAGCTCAGTTGGTTAGAGCACTTGACTGTTAATCAAGGTGTCGTAAGTTCGAGTCTTACAGCGGGCGCCATTTTTATGTTATACATATTGTATAACCCAATTACTGAGCTTGCGATAGCTCATTTATATAGATGGCCCGTTGGTGAAACGGTTAACACACATGCCTTTCACGCATGCATTTATGGGTTCGAACCCCGTACGGGTCACCAGTTTGATGACTTAAGACTGATTATTAGATCAGTCTTTTTTTTTGTATGACAGGAATGTCATATATCTAAAGTGAAAGTCCCAAGAGGCGTAGTTGTCTTGAACTTGATATCAACTTGCAAAGCATTAATCAGTAATGGAGCATGAAAAGAAGCAATAGCGAAACCTTGGCTCAACGAGTAGGAATTTAAGTCTAAAGCCCATTAGGTGGATAAGTTAACATAGCATAACAAACTCCGAAAGACTGTTTAATACCAATTTACATAAGATTAAATAAAAAAATATTAATTAAAATAAATAATGGTAAGACGTTAAGCACTTATGATGAAGCAAGAGACTTGACAAATTGTAGAAGAGGCTATATGTTTGTAGCACATTTCCAAAATACTACAAAATGCAATATCAAAAATTAGACTTGCAACACCAAATAAAAAGAGGAAATTAAGAAATTTGATATTCGCTCTTGACTATTATTTAACTTGAAGCAAACTTATGAATTGAACCATTGTATTCTGAACGGAACGTACGGTGGTATGAGAGGGGATTTAGTAATTAGAAATGTTTTTTTCTACTCTACTCGATTTACAATTTTTAGAATAAGAAAAAAGTACCATAAAATAAATTATGGTACAAAATTATTTATTCATTACTTAATTTATTATAATGCTTTTTTATAGCATTAAACGTTTCATCTGATAAATCATGCTCTATCTTACAGGCATCCTCCTCAGCTATAGCAGGATCAACTCCTAATGCCTTAAAGGCATTTGTTAATAAAACATGTCTTTCATAGATTTTTGTAGCTATTTTTTCACCTTTCTCAGTTAAATGGATGTGACTTGAATTATCAATTGTGATATATTCATCATTTGATAATTTCTTTAAAGCTATTGATACAGACGGTTTAGAAAAGCCTAAATGTGTAGCTATATCAATTGCGTGAACATCACTTTGAGTTTTTAATAGCATTAAAATAGTTTCTAAATAATTTTCTCCTGATTCTAATAAAGACATAATTTTCACCTCAATATGTATATGTCTTTATTATAATCTATTTTTAAAAATAATTAAATATTATTTTTCTTTTTTATTTGATTTCTTTACTCTTTTATTATTTATTTTAAAATTCATTTTACTTCCAATTTGATTATTCATTGAACGATTTGTTAAATCATCATTACTATTATTTCTATTAATTTCATTCATTTTTTTTACCTCATTTATATTATTTCTAAAAATTTATTTCTTATTCTAAATATTTCGATATATTTTAGTAAATTATCTAATTCACTCTTTAAAATTAATAAAAGTATGGTAAAATTATAAAGATGTAATGAGAGGTGTAATATGAAATTAAGTGACTTTTTATTCAAATATGATTCAAATACATTACTTATGGATTTTTTAGGTAAAACTATAGATAATCCCTCAGTGTATGTAAATATACAAAAGGAAGATGATAAATATATTATCTCTCCAACACAAATCTTTTTAAATAAATTTAATGTTACTAAAACAATAATTGAAATTGGATTGGATTTTGACATTTTATATTCTGATTGTGGATGCTTACAATTCTATAAAACAAAGGAATGTATCCATATTGTTGCGCTATATTGTATAGGAATTTGCGCAATTGATAAAACAGTATATGATCAGGAATATCAAAGATACCTTGATAAAAAGCTTTATACATGGCATAAGAATGTTTTAAATAGTCTATCTGTAGGTCTTAAATCAGTTAATCCTTATGCAGGATTAATTCACTTAATTCCATGTATTGAATATGAAAATGGTGCTTATAATTTATCATTAAAGATTGGCTATGATAAGGATTATGTAATTAAGGATATATTAGAATTTATTCAAATGACAGAAAACAACATTGAATATTCATATGGACAAAAGCTAAGCTTTACTCATTCTTATGAATGCTTCGATAATATAAGTAAGGAATTCTATAGCTTTATTAGAAACATCGTTAGAGAAGATACCTCAAAGAGTGTTACTATAAGAAAATCCCATCTGTTAAAGATATTAGAGCTATATCAAGGCTCATATATTGCCTTTAAAGGAAAAAATGAACCTAAAGCTACTATAAGAAATATTGTAGAAAATAATGATGCTGAAATAGTATTAACAGATAAATCATTATCAATTATCACTCCAAATGGTTCTTCATTATTTGTTAGTGGTGTAAATCATTTCTATTTTATTGATGAAGAGAATATTTATGTTTATACATATGCTTCAATTATGGAAAGCAAAATTTATGAATTCCTATATCAGGTTAATGGTAATTTATTAATTGAGATGGATAGTAGAAGCTTTATAACTAATGTATTACCAATTATAAAGAATTTAGTTCAGGTAGATACAAGTTTCTATGAGAAATATCCTATACCTAATATTAAAATTAATTCATATTTCTCATATTCTGATAATCAAATTGTTCTAGTACCTAAAATTTCATGTAAGGAAATAGATAAAAACAGTCCTTATTTAAAACAATTATTAGATGGATACTTCAAAATAATAGAAGGATTCTTCTTTGTTAAATCAAAAAACAAAGCTTATGTTATTGATACATTAGATACACAATATTGTTTTTTAACATCTGATTTATCTCCAATTAAAGCATTCGGTGAAGTATTCTTTGATGAATCTATAAAAAGTATTAAGCCTAAGAAAACTACTAAAACAAATATTAGTATTTCTTATAATGTTGGATTACTTGATTTTAAATTTGAAAATTCAGATTTAACTATTGAGGATATTCAAGCAATGTTATTGGCATATCATCAAAAGAAGAAGTTTGTTAAGCTTAAGGATAATTCTATTCTAGAACTTGATAATGATGAAATAAAGAAAATAGATGATTTCCTTGAGGATTTTAATATTTCTATTAAGGATATTAATAAGCCTGTTCAAAAGCCTTTAAATTATTTATTAAAGCTAATTAATGGAACTGATTCTAATTTAAGTATGGATAATGAAGTTATCAAGATGATTCAAACTATTCAAAACTTTAAGAAGAGTAAATATGAGCCTAACGAACAATTTAAGACTTTACTTAGATCATATCAGCTAGAAGGCTTTAAATGGTTAAAAACACTATCTAGTTATGATTTTGGTGGTATCTTAGCTGATGATATGGGCCTTGGTAAAACACTTGAAATTATAAGCTTTGTTGACTCTGATTCTAAACAAGCACCAAGCTTAATTGTTTGTCCAATGTCATTAGTTTATAACTGGGAAAATGAATGTCATAAATGGAATTTAAATTGTCCAATACATTTAATTTTAGGTAGTATCGAGGAAAGAGAAAATATTATTTCTAATATTAATCCTAATGCAAAATCATTATGTATTACATCATATGATTCATTAAGAAGAGATGCTAATCTATATAAAATTAAATTTAGATTTGTTATAGCTGATGAGGCTCAATTTATTAAAAATCAATTTGCCCAAAAGAGTGAAGCTATAAAGAGTATTCAATCTGAGATCAATTTTGCATTAACTGGTACACCTATTGAAAATGGACTTGCTGATTTATGGAGTATTTTTGATTTCCTAATGCCAGGTTATTTATCTAATTATTCTCATTTTAAATCGAGATATGAATCATTAATCATTCATGATGATAAGGAAGCCTTAGATGTTTTACAAAAGAGAGTATCTCCATTTATTTTAAGAAGAACTAAAAAGGATGTATTATCTGATTTACCAGATAAGATTGAGGATTACTACTATTGTAAGATGGAATCAAAGCAAAGAGAAGTATATGAGGCTTATGTAGAGCAATTAAAGGAGGATATTAAGGCTGGTGGTAATAATATTCTAGCTTTATTAACAAGATTACGTCAAATTTGTATTACTCCTGAATTAATCTATCAAGAACATTTTGATAATACTAAGATTGACATGGCTTTAGAATTAATTAAATCATCAATTGATGCTGGTCATAGAATTCTTGTATTCTCTCAATTCTCTCAATCATTCCCTATTATTTCAAGAGAGCTTGAGCAAATGGGTATAAAGCATTTCATTCTTGATGGTTCAACTAAAGCTAAGGTTAGACTTGAGATGGTAGAGGAATTTAATAATAATACTGAAAATAAGGTGTTCCTAATATCATTGAAGGCTGGAGGTACAGGATTAAATTTAGTTGGTGCTGATATGGTAATCCATCTAGATCCATGGTGGAATAGTAGTGCTGAAAGTCAGGCTACAGATAGAGCATATCGTATTGGTCAAACTAAGAATGTTAATGTTGTTAAGCTTATTTGTAAAGATACAATTGAGGAAAAGGTATTAACATTACAAAATCTAAAGAAGGATTTGGCTGATAGTATTGTTTCATCTGATGAAAATAAGGTAAAGCTTACTAAAAATGACATTTTAGAGCTTTTAGAGTAAAATAATTATTGACACTTCAAAAAAAATTGTTATAATATAATTAAGAATTATTCTTAATAAGAGGTACATATGATAAGAAGAAATACAAATCAAAGACAAATTGTCTATGATACAATTAAAGAAAAGGGGCATATTACCTCTGAAGATTTAATTCAGGATATTATGAGTAAGCGTGATGATATTTCCTTAGCGTCTATTTATAGAAATATCTCAATTATGCTTGAGGATAATATCATAAAAAAAATAAAATTAGGTCAAACAGATGTTTATGAAACTGTAAAGAATAAGCATTATCATTATCAATGTAAGGAATGTCATAATATATATGATATTCCAGTTGATGCATTACCTTATGATGTTACTAAACTAAATAAGGTATCTAATGAGCTTGTTACAGATTGTGATATTGTGTTCTTTGGAGTATGTCATGAATGTTTGAAAAAAAATAATTGAAAAGGGGAAAATAACAATGAAGAAGTATGTATGTAAGATTTGTGGTTATGTTTACGAAGGAGACTCTTTACCAGAGGATTACAAGTGCCCTCAATGTAAGGCACCTGCAAGTAAGTTTGAGGAAATGACTGAAATGACTTGGGCTTGTGAGCATGTTGTAGGAATTGCAGCTGATGCACCTGAGGATATTAAAGAGGATTTAAGAGCTAACTTCAATGGTGAATGCAGTGAGGTTGGTATGTATTTAGCAATGGCTAGAGTTGCTTATAGAGAGGGATACCCTGAGGTTGGTATGTACTATGAAAAGGCAGCTTGGGAAGAGGCTGAGCATGCAGCTAAGTTTGCTGAGCTATTAGGTGAGGGTGTAACTCCATCTACAAAGAAGAATCTTGAGCTTCGTGTAGCAGCTGAAAATGGCGCTACAGCAGGTAAGATGGATTTAGCTACTCGTGCTAAGAAGGCTAATCTTGATGCTATTCATGATACAGTTCATGAAATGGGTAAGGATGAAGCTAGACATGGTAGAGCATTCGAAGGCCTATTAAATAGATATTTTAAGTAATAATATAAATTTATTAGATTAAAAGCTTGAATTTTTCAGTAAATAGTTTTAAGTTTAAAAAATTAAATAACTAAAGTAATAGTTTAGGATTGGCATGATTTTCAAATTAATTTGGAGTCATGCCTTTTAAATTTTATTCGGCTTGTTTCATACTTTTTTTACGATATTCCCAAATTTATCACACAATTAAATACTATAATTTAAATTGTAAATTGAAAGGAATGTGTTAATATATGAATAAAATGATGTTGCCAGTAGGCTTAGCAGTAATGACTCTAGCGCTTACAAGCTGCAATAATGAGGGCTTAAATATAATTGAAAAAACTTCTTCATCATTTTCTAATTTAGCTAATCAAACATCTGCAACAGGTACTACAAATATAGGAGATTATAATAATGAATCAGGCACAAAAACTAGCCCTGATTACACTATTATTGATAATACTTTAGCATCTCCGGATACTGATATTACAGATACAGTTGAAGCAGTTTATGATTCAGTAGTTGCTATTACAGCTACATCAACTACAGCAATTAGTGCAGGAAGCGGTGTGTTATTTGCTTCTGATGCATCACTTGGATTAAGCTATGTTGTTACATGCTTCCATGTTATTGATGATGCATCTTTATTTTCTGTAACATTAGCGGATGGAAGTAATTATGATGCAAAGCTAATCGGTGGATATGAGGATTTAGATATTGCTGTTATGTCAATTGAAGAAACTGAAGGATTAACATATGCACCATTCTATGATGATTCTGATAAACTAAAGCTTGGAAGTGGTGTTGTATGTATTGGTAACCCATTAGGCTCTTTACCAGGAAGTGTATCTACAGGTATTATTTCTTATATTAATCGTAAGGTACAAATAGATAACTATAACTATAGAACATTAATTCAAACTGATGTAGCGATTAATTCAGGAAATTCAGGTGGAGCCTTATTTAATACTAAGGGGGCATTAATAGGAATTGTAAATGCTAAATATTCATCTTCAGGAATTGAAGGCTTAGGCTTTGCTATACCAATTAATCAAGTTAAATATTCAATTGAAAATCTTTTAAGTACAGCTAGATATGATATTGATAATAAAACTTGGACTACAGGCTATGTAGAAGGAGATATTTCCTTTGGCTTTGAAATATCTGAGGGCTACTATCATTCAGGCTTCCAATCAAAAAGAGTTTTCTATATAAGTGATGTATCTACAAATATTACAGGAACCGGCTCTAGTGAATTAAAATACCAAGATATAATCTCTTCTATAGCTATCGATTATAAGGATTCTTCTAAAACAAGTATTAATATTACTACATTCTCTTCATCAACTGATTTATATAATTTCTTATATGGAGCTGATCTAGAGATTGGAGATACAATAGTATTTAAATTAATTAGAAATAGTTCTGAAATTGAAGTAAAAGTGCCAGTTATTCAATATATTTATTCAATTTAGTGGTAAGAGGTCTTAGGACCTCTTTTTTTCTTGAAAAAATATTATTCTTTGATATAATTAAATAGTATTTGAAAGAGGTGTTATTGTGGCTAATTATCAAGATTTAGCAAATTTAATATTTAAAGATATAGATTTAACAATAGAGGATTTAGAGAAGAAATATCCTGAAAGAAATTTACCTGATGGAGCTATGGTAACTAGATTTGCTCCATCACCTACTGGCTTTTTACATACAGGAAGTCTTTTTACTTCTTTAGTTTCTGCTAGATTTGCAAAGCAAAGTGGTGGTGTATTTTATATTAGACTAGAGGATACTGACACTAAAAGAGAGGTACAGGGCTCTGGTGAATCATTAATTGAACAATTAAAGGTATTTGATGTTATTCCTGATGAAGGTTATTTATCTGATTCAAAGGAAATAGGAAACTATGGACCTTATAAGCAATCTAATCGTTCTTTAATTTATAATACTGTTATAAAGCATTTAATTTCAATTGGTAGAGCATATCCATGCTTTTGTACACCTGAGGAATTAAATGAACTACGTAAGGAACAAGAGGCTAATAAGGAAATTCCAGGCTATTATGGTAAATATGCTAAATATAGAGATTTCCCTGTTGATGAAGCTATAAAGAAGATTGAAAATGGTGATCCATATATTATTAGATTCAAATCTATGGGTGATCATAATAATAAAATATTCTTTCATGATGAAATAAAGGGAGATCTTGAATTAACTGAAAATGATCAGGATATTGTTATTTTAAAGAGTGATGGATTACCTACATATCATTTTGCCCATTTATGTGATGATCATTTCATGCGTACAACTCATATCACACGTGGTGAGGAATGGTTATCAAGCTTACCAATTCATCTTGAGTTATTTGATACTTTAGGCTTTAAAAGACCAAAATATGCTCATTTACCAGTAATAATGAAGGTTGAAAATGGTAATAGAAGAAAGCTATCTAAGAGAAAGGATTTAGAAGCTGCAGTTAGCTATTTCCTTGAGGAAGGCTATCCTAAATATGGATTTATTGAATATTTATTAACTATTGCTAACTCAAATTATGAAGCTTGGAGAAATGATAATCTAGATAAGGATTTTTATGATTTTAAATTATCATTTGATAAGATGAGCCTTGATGGAGCTTTATTTGATATTCAAAAGGTACAAAATATATCTAAAGAAAGAATAGCTTATAAAAAGGCTACTGAATTATGTCAAGAGGTTAAGGAATGGGCTAAGACTTATAATCCTGATTTCTATAATAGAATTATTTCTAATGAGGATTTTTTTGTTTCAATTTTAAATATTGAACGTGAAAAGGAAAAGCCTAGAAAGGATTATGCAAAATATTCTGATATTTTCCCTATTATCTCTTTCTTCTATGATGATGTTTATGCATTAATTGATAAGACTAAATTAGAATGGAATCCTGCAATTAATAAGGAAGATATTATTTCTGTATTAGAGGATTATAAGAATAATATCAATATGGAATTAACTGAGGATGAATGGTTTGATTCTATGAAGGCTCTATCTGTTAAGTATGGATTTGCCGATAATGTGAAGGTATGGAAGAAGAATAAAGAAGCATATAAGGGTCATGTTGGTGATGTTACAGGATTCTTAAGATTAGCTTTAGCAGGTAGGAATACTTGTCCTAACCTTTATTATGTAATTCAAATTTTAGGTAAAGAAAAGGTTATTAATAGAATTAACGAAACGCTAAAATTTTTAAAATAAATATAAACTTTTACTTGATTTAGCTTTTTAATTATGATATACTTATACTCGCAACGTAATATTGCGTGTATTAATGGCCAGTTGGTGAAACGGTTAACACATCGCCCTCTCAAGGCGACATTCATGGGTTCGAATCCCATACTGGTCACCATTTAATAGAATTAATAAGCTTGGTACAAATGAAATAGTATCAAGCTTTTTTTATAATTTAATTACTATTGAATAGATGAAATAATAATATTTAAATGCTATAATTGATTGTGTATTATATACAAAGTGAATAATTCTATTATTATTGTACATGTAGCTTAGTGGATTAGAGCGTAACCCTCCGAAGGTTAAGGTCATGGGTTCGAGTCCCATCATGTACGCCAATTTTGTTATTTATAATTATGGTGGTGCATTATGATATTAAATGTAAGTGGGAGAACAGATATAGTAGCCTTTTATACTGAATGGTTTATGAATAGATATCATGAAGGCTTTATTGATGTTAGAAATCCCTTTAACCCAAAGCTTATAAGTCGTATTAGCTTTGATAATGTTGATTTAATAGTGTTTTGTACTAAAAATCCTATTCCTATTACGTCACATTTAAAAATGATTAATATTCCTATTTTATTTCATATTACATTGACTCCCTATCATAAAGATATTGAGCCTAATGTTATTAATAAGTCTTTATTAATTGAAAAAATAAAAGAACTATCATTATTAGTTGGCAAAGATAGGCTAACAATTAGATATGATCCTATTTTTATTAATGATAAATATAATATAGAATATCATATAAAAGCATTTAAAAGGCTTTGTAGCCTATTAAATGGTTATGTTAATAGAATACTTATTTCCTTTATAGATTCATATAAAAATGTAAATAAGCATTTAAATGAATTAAATTATAAAGAACTTAATGATTTTGATTATAAGGAAATAGGAGTTAATTTCTCTAAAATTGCTAGAGATAATAATATTAATATATTTACCTGTTGTGAGGAAGAAAATCTAATAAAATATGGATTTATTAAGGATGACTGTGTTCCTATAAAACAGGTATATGAAATAACTGGAAAGCTATTTCCTAAATGGAAGGCTAGAAATAGTGATAATTGTAATTGCTGTCAAATGGTTGATATAGGTGTTTATAACACTTGTAAGCATTATTGTAAATATTGTTATGCTAATTATAATGAGGACGATATTTGTAATAACATGAAATTACATGATCCTAAATCATCATTATTAATTGGACATATTAATGAAGATGATATCATTAAAGAAAGGTTTAAATAGGTATATTTATGTATCAGTTACATCATTTAAAAGGAAATACTTATTATATTGATGGACCGACAAATTGTGGGGTTTATGTATTAAATGATAAGAATGAGGTATTATTATTTGATTGTGGTACCTCTAGTGATGGAATAAAAATATATGAAGCCTTAGAGAATGCAAATATGAAGGTTACTCATTTAGTATTTAGCCATTGCCATGCAGATCATGCTGGTGGTTGGGAATATATTTATAATAAAACTCATTGTAAGATGATAGCAAGTAAGGTTGAAAGAGGTTTTTTTAGAGACCCTAAGCTTGATATAGGATTTTTATATGGTGGATATCCATTAGATGAATATGATGGTAAGCTTATGCATATAGATATGAATGATGAAATATACGCGCTAGATGAAATACCTAATGGTATAGAATGGTTTCATCTACCAGGTCATCATTGGGGTATGATTGGTATTAAGACTAAGGATGATGTGTATTTTGTTGCGGACACATTAGGTTCTATTGATTTAGTAGAAAGAGCTCATATATTACTTATTTATGATGTTAAAGGATATTTAGATTCACTTAATTTTGTTGAATCATTAGATGGTAAAATGGTTGTACCATCACATAGTGAGGAAACAACTAATATTAAGCCTGTTGTAGAATTTAATAGAAATACTATGTATGAAATAATGAATGTTTTATTAGATTATCTACATGATGAGCATAATTGTACAGAATGTACATCACATATATTTGATTATTATAATTTAAGAATTTCATATAATAAATATATGCTAATATTATCTACTGTAAGAAGCTATTTATCATATTTAAGTAATAATAAAAGAATAAAGAATTATTTTAAAGATAATAGATTAGTATTTATTAATGAAGTCACAAAAATAGATTAAACGTAAGTAAAGAATGAAATTTATTTTAAGCTGAATTATTTTAAAATTACTATATATTATAATTTTTAAATTAACCAATTAAATTATTGGTAAACATATTTATTAGAATTATAGTAAGGAAATCTTTATTTCATCTTTAATTAGATGAAAAGTAATTTTATGCTTAAAGTATCTATATTATATGATTTATATAATTTTTCATAATTAATTTTATTATAAAAATGCTATAATGAAAATATTGATAAGATAGTAATAAAATGAATATAGGAGAAAGTAATATTGATTTTTGAAGATTTAGGAATGAATTAAAAAAATTCAATGGCTTAGAAAAAGAATCTATTAATGATTATACATTATTAAAATATCCTCATCAATTTAGTATTATGAGAATGGTAGCTGAAAAATATAATATTGATGGATTTGGAAGCATTATGATTATGAATACTTGTGTGATGAAAATGATGAAGCTTACTACTATAGTAGCTTCAAATAGAATTAAAATAAGCTTATTATAGAATCAATACTATATGGGAGATTACAATGCGTGTAAAAATTAATATTGTAAAAGAAAAAGATGAGCTTGCTGTAATTAATACTAGTAGGCTATCAGATGAAATATTAGAAGCTAAGGCTTTGTTAGAAAATAAAAAAGATACTATTTTAGGAGTATTAAATGGGGTTAGCTATCAAATAGATATTAATAAGATTTATTATATTGAATCTGTTGATAATAAAACCTTTGTTTCTACTAAAACTGAAACATATGAATCTAAGCTTAAGCTATATGAGATTTCTTCATATATTAATAGAATTACATTTGTTCGTATTTCTAAGCAAATGATTTGCAATGTTAAAAAAATTAAGCATGTTAAATCAAGCTTAAATGGTAGAATGAATGCTACATTATTAAATGATGAGGTTGTTGTTATTAATAGAATGTATGTTAAAGATTTAAAGAAGGCCATAAATATAGGAGGTATAAGATGAAGGAGGAAAGAAAAAAAATATTAAAAGTGATTTGTTTTCAAGCATTACTTGTTAATTTTGGTATTGTTTTACTAAATGGTATAATTGGAGGAATATTTACTTTAACTGGTAATAATTATTCTATAAATGTTTTATTTTTAATTGGTTCAATTATAGTTTCTATTGTAACTGCATGTGGTTCAATTATTTTTAATGTAAATGTCTTAAAGAATGTTCCCTTTATCGTTAAGCTTATCATTCATTATATTCTATTAGGAGCTATAGTAATGCTTGCTTCATATTTATTTGGATGGACTGATTTTACTACCTTTTTATACCCGTTTTTGATTTTTGGTATTTATTCTATTATTTATATTTTTGTTTGGATTGTTACTAAAATAAAATATTTAAATGAAGAAGAAACCATTAATATAGCCTTAAGCAATAATAAGGATGATGATTAATGCAACTTACCTGCTCTTAAATGCAACTTACTTAGGTTGCATTTATTTTTTTTCTAAAAATGCTATTATATGATTAAGGGTGATAGTATGAAGGCATTAGAGGTTAAAAATTTAGTGAAGTGCTATAAAAATAAAATTGCTGTAGATTCTATAACATTTGATGTAGATGAGGGAATGCTTTTTGCTTTTTTGGGTGAAAATGGAGCTGGTAAATCTACAACTATTAATATGCTTACAACTATTTCAAAAATGACTTCAGGAGAAGTAAATATTTTTGGATATAAGCTTGGTATTGATGATGATAAAATAAGAGATATTATTGGCATTTGCTTTCAAGGCTCTTGTTTAGATCCGGTATTAACTGTAAAGGAAAATTTATTATCTAGAGCGAGCTTGTATGGATTATCTAAAAAGGAAGCTATTAAAAGATTAGAACCATTTTTTAAATCATTAGAGCTTAATGAGATATGGAATCAAAAATATAAAACCTTATCAGGAGGAGAAAGAAGAAGAGTTGATATTGCTAGAGCGTTAATTAATAATCCTAAAATATTATTTTTAGATGAGCCTACAACAGGATTAGATCCTAAATCTAGAAAAATAGTATGGAATTATATTAATGAATTAAGAAGAAAAAATCATTTAACAATCTTTTTAACAACTCATTATATGGAGGAGGTAATTGATGCTGATAGAGTAGTTATACTTGATCATGGAAAAATAATTGAAAATGACACTCCTGCTAATTTAAAGACCAAATATACATCTACTAGATTATATTGGTATATTAATAGAGATGATAAATATGATTTATTAATTAATAAATATGATTATCATTATGAGGTTGATCATTATATTATTAATATGACTCATAGAGAGATAAGAAATTTTATATATCAAAATAATATAGATGATTTTGAGGTGTATAAAGGCAGTATGGATGATGTCTTTTTAAATTTAACAGGAAGGGAGCTTGAAGTATGAAAGGTTTTATAGGTTTAGTAAAAAGAAATATATTGGTTTATATAAAGGATTATCAAGCTGTTTTCTTTTCAATTCTTTCTCCTATTATTGTTTTTGTATTATATGTTTTATTTTTGAGAGGCACATTTGTTAGTTCATTAGAGAATTCTATAGGAGATGGAATTAATTATATTGATAGAAATGATATTTCAACATTTAGTAATTTAATTTTACTAGCATCTGTATTAGGTTCATCATTAATGACAGTAAGCTATTCTTCTTTATCTACAATTGTTAAAGATAAAGAGGATAAGATATCATATGATATAAAGGTATCTCCTTTATCTAGATTTAAAATAATAATTGCATATTTATTAGCATCTATTTTAGTAACATTTATAATAGTAATTATAATGATGATAGTAACTTTAATTATTTGTAATTCTATTTCAAAAACATATTTAGTATTTTCTGATTATTTAAAATTAATAGGTATTTTATTACTTGGCACTATTTCAGCTTGTTCTTTTATGATGCTTATTATGATATTTTTTAAAACTAGTAGTCAAGCTGGCGCTTTTCTAGGCTTATTGAGTGCCGCATCAGGATTTATAATTGGAGCGTATATTCCCTTAAGTGAGTTTAGTCCTATAGTTCAAACTATTTGTAATTTATTTCCTGCTTCTCATATTGCAGCATTATTTAGAAATACATTATTAACTGGCGTAGTTAATAATATGGATAGTTCCTTAATGGGAATGGATAATCATATTTTATTAGAATCTATTAAAGTTGCCTTTGGCTTTAATTGTAATTTATTTAATAATATTGTTAATAATATGTTTTCATATATTTATGTTTTATCAATTATAATTATTACTGTTATTTTATTAGGAACTATCTATAATAAAATCTATAAGGAAAAATAATTTATTTATTTTCTTGAAAATTCAATTCTCTTTTCATATAATATACTTATAGAGGTTGGTATAATGGATTCAAATAAAATATTAGATATTATTTCACAAGAAACACTTTTTAATCTTTTAGTTTCAAATGAAGGTGTAATTTTCATTTCGGAAAATATTGATGATGATGTTACCTTTTTATATAATGATTTTTCGTCAGTAGGAATTTCAAATTCCAAATCAATCAATGATTTATTAAAAATTATTGATTATAAAAGTGAAATACCTGAAATTATTGGTTTAACTAAATATTTATCAGATGTTCAATCTCAAATTAATTCTAAGAATAAAATATCTCAAGTATATTTACCACTAAAGCTTGATTTAGATACTAGAGTGTATTCTCTTAAAATAATTCGTGAGGATACTAGAATGATATGTTATTTGTATTTAGCAGATAGTGATATGGTAGATATAGAAAGATTATATTCTGATTCCTATAAGGATTCTTTAACATATTTGTTTAATAAGAATGCATTAAAGCTTCATCTTGAAAATTCAAATGAAGAGAGATTTGTTGGATTCCTTGATTTAGATAACTTTAAATACATCAATGATAATTTTTCTCACTATGCAGGTAATGAACTATTAACTACTATTGGAAAGAAGCTTATTTCTATTTCTAATGAGCATATTATCTTTTATAGATATGGTGGAGATGAGTTTGTCTTTTTGACTGTTAATTTAGATTTTGAAGGAACAAAGGAGTTTGTTAATAAAATACAAACTGCAATTAATTCAATTGATTTTTATGGTATTCATCCTTCATTTTCGATTGGAGTTGCTGAATATACATTTGATTCTAAATATAGTATAGTCGATACAATTAAGATTGCGGATTATGTTATGTATAAATCTAAATATGGTGGTAAGAATAGTGCTTCATTTATAAGAACTGATGAAGCAAATCAATTATTTAAATTAGGCAATATAGATCATGAATTAGAGAATTATAAAAGAAAAAGAAGAATAACTATTTAGAATTAAAAAAAGGGGCTGTGAAGAAATAATCAGTCCTCGATAAACAAAAATGGGGTTTCAAACCAGTTTAAAATCTGGAAA
>CAKQBG010000043.1 GCA_934216145.1 uncultured Anaeroplasma sp. | reverse complement strand
CTCAAAAAAAAGGGAATGTGGATAACTTTTTAACCAACATCCCCAAACCAGCTACCTATTTACGAGTGAACTGTAACATATTATATTTGATTTCGTAATAATTGAAAATTATTTTAAATATGCTAAAATATATATGTTAAGGATGTGATTTATTTGTTTACAAAGCTAGCTAGAACAAAGGTATTTAGAGATCCTCTTTATGGATATATAACAGTAGACTATAAGATAATTAGTGATTTAATTGATACAAGAGAACTTCAAAGATTAAGAAGAATTAGACAATTAAGTGGAGTATCAATGGTATTTCAAACTGCTGAGCATTCTAGATTCACTCATTCTTTAGGTGCTTATCAAATGGCTAATTTAGTTATTGAAAATGTTGAAGGAATGAAGGAAATATCAGAATATGAGAAACTTATTTTTTTAATTGCTTCTTTATTACATGATATTGGTCACGGACCATATTCTCATGCTTTTGAGAATGTAATGGAAAAAAGTCATGAGGATATGACTGTATCATTAATATTATCTCCATTAACTGAAGTTAATAGAGTGTTAGCTATTTATGATAAATTGGCTAATGATGTTGCTTCTATAATAGCTCATGATGGTAAATTCCCATTAATTGAATCATTAGTATCATCACAGCTTGATGTAGATAGAATGGATTATTTATCTAGAGATGCTTATTTTACTGGTGCTGCTTATGGTCATATTGATTATTTTAGAATACTTAGAAGTATGAAAATAAAAGATAATCATGTAATGGTTAGAGCTAGTGGAGTTCATTCAATTGAATCATATTTAATGAGTAGATATCATATGTATTTTCAGGTATATTATCATCCTGTTGCTAGAAGTTATGAATGTATATTAGAGGGTATTTATGATAGAATAAAGGATTTAACCATTAATAATGAAAAAATAGATGCCCCTATTGAATCATTTATTAATGTTTTAAGAGATAATAATAACATTGAGGAATATATAAATTTGGATGATTCTTATGTTAATGGCTTTATTAAGCAATTAACTAAATCTAATGATAAAATATTGAATATATTAGCTAATGCCTTTGTTAATAGACATTTATTTAAATTTATTGAGTTAGCTAATGATCCAACTGTAGAGGAGCTTGAATATTTAAAGAATAAATTTAATACTCCTGAGGGTAAGTATTATTATAAGCATTCAAAGGTTAGTGGAGTTGCTTATATGCATAGCAAAAAGAGTGATATTAATGATATAAAGGTTTTGTTACCTAATGGGGAAATAAAATCATTAGATCAGTATTCTCCTATTATAAAAGGTCTTAGAACTTCAAGCTATAAGGAAATAGAAAGAATATATTATTTTGATGAATAGAACTAAATGGAGTTAGAATTAACTCCATTTATATCTTTTTTAAAAAAAATTTAATGATATAATAATGGAAATTTGAGGTATATATGGATATTATTGTAGTTGAGGGTGTACATGATGTTATTAAGGTTGAAAGAGCGATACCTAATTGTCATTGTGTAATAACTAATGGTAGTGAAATTAGTAAAGAAACAATTGAATATATAAAGGAATTATCTAAAAATAATAATATTATTGTTTTTACTGATCCTGATTCTCCAGGTGAAAGAATTAGGAAAATAATTGAAGAAAATGTTCCAAATTGTAAGCATGCTTTCTTAAGGAAAAAGGAATGTATTAGTAATAATCATAAGAAGGTTGGAATTGAACATGCTTCAGTTGAGGCTATAGTTGAGGCTTTAAATCACGTTTATACTCCTAGTGATAATCCTGATACTATTACTATTAATGAGCTATATAATTTAGGCTTAGCTGGAGGAAGTAATAGTAGTGAATTAAGAGATATGATATCAGAGTATTTAAATATTGGAAGACCTAATTCTAAGACGTTTTTAAAAAGATTAAATATTTTACAATTAACTAGTAAGGATTTAGAGAGGATTATATGCGAGCTACAATAGGAAATCAAAGATTTATTAATGAAAACTTAGAAAAAAATAAATTAGATGCAAAAAAGAAATTTGGTCAGAATTTTTTAACGGATCAAAATATATTAACCTCTATTGCTGATGCAAGTGAGGTAGATAGTGACACATTAGTTATTGAAATTGGTCCAGGATTAGGTAGCTTAACTGAGCATTTATGTCAAAGAGCTGGATTTGTGTTATGTTATGAGATTGATAATGATCTTATTCCTTTATTAGAGGATAATTTAAAGGAATATAATAATTTTATAGTTATTAATAAAGATATTTTAACTGTTGATATTAATGAGGATATTAAGAAATATCAAAAGAATTTAAATAAGGTTTATGTTGTTGCTAATCTTCCTTATTATATTACTACTCCAATTATTTTAGGATTATTAAGTCAAACTAATTTAATTACTAGATATGTATTAATGATGCAGCTTGAGGTAGCTGATAGAATATGTGGTACTCCTAAAACTAAGGATTATAATGCATTATCTATTGCTATTGGCTATAGAGCTAAAGCTACAAAAGTAGTAAAGGTTCCTAGAACAGTATTTATCCCTTCTCCTAATGTTGACAGTGCTGTTGTTAAATTAGATTTATATGATAAGCCAATGTATCAGGCTTTAAATGAGGAGCATTTTTTTAGATTTATTAGAGATGCCTTTAAACAAAGGAGAAAGACTTTAATTAATAATTTATCTAGTGAATATGATAAGGAATTTATTTCAAAAATGTTTAATGATAATAATATTAAATTAAACGTAAGAGCTGAGGAATTATCCATTAAGGATTTTGTAGATTTAGATAATTATATTATTCATAATTATAATAAATAATCCATATATTAATATGGTGATTTGATGGAAATTGGTTCTATAGTTGTTAGAAAAAAATATAATGGAGATATTATTTTTAAAATAATAGATATAACTGATGATAAAGCTTTATTAGCAGGCATATTTGTTAGATTAATAGCAGATGCTCTAATTTCTGATTTAGAATTAGTTTTAAATAGTGATATTGAAAAGAAAAATATTGAAGAACAAAATTATAAAAATAGAATAATAGAACAATATAAAGGAAAAATAGCACATTTACCAGGTAAAATATTACATTATGATAGTGATAAGGAATATTTAGATAAATGTTTAGATTTATATAAGTCTATTGGCTTATATGCTAAAGGCATATTAGCTAATGAGAGTGATATTAAGAATAGAATTCTTAAAGATATTAATATTTATAGACCTAATATTATTGTTCTAACAGGACATGATTCTTATAATGGTAGAGGAATTAATAATATTAACAATTATAGAAACACTTCTAATTTTATGGATTCTCTTATTAAAATTAGAGAAAAATATTCTTTAGACGAAATATATGTATTTGCAGGAGCGTGTGGTAGTAATTTAGAGGCTTTGATTGCTGCTGGTGCTAATTCTGCTTCTGCTATTAATAGAGAAAAAATAGAGGCGTATGATCCAGCATTAATTGCTGTTTTAGCTGCTATTACTCCTTTTAATCAAATAATTGATATTGAGATTATGGAAAAAATTTCAAAGCTTAAAAAGAGAATTATAGGTGGAATTGAATCATTTGGCAAAATGAGGTTATTAGTGAGGTAGAATATGATTGAGAGAGCTTATGCAAAAATTAATTTATCGCTTGAGGTATTAAATACAGATGAAAAGAATTATCATTTAGTTAATACTATTATGGTACCTATTAATATTTATGATGAAATAGAATTAGAAAAGAATGATGAGATTATAATAGTAAATGATGTTATAGAAAATAATATTATGTATAAGGCAGCAGTATTATTTTTTAAATCCTTTAATATTAATGGTGGAGTGAAAATTAAATATAAAAAGAATATTCCTATGGAAGCTGGATTAGCTGGAGGAAGTAGTGATGCTGCTGCAGTATTAAGGGGATTAAGAAAATTGTATAAGCCTAGTATTACTGATAGTGAGCTTGAGAATTTATGCTCATATTTAGGTAGTGATGTTGCGTTTTTTATAAAGACAAAGCTTGCTAAATGCTCACATTATGGAGAAATTGTTAATCCTATTAATCTTAAATTACCTAAGATGAAGGTATTACTTATTAAGCCTAACTTTGGTTTATCTACTAAGCTAGTATATCAAAATTATCAATACGAAGTATGTGATAGAAGTGTTTATGAGGAAAATATTTATAAAGCCTTAAAGGAAAATAATTCTCAATTGCTAGATGAATATATTTTTAATGATTTAAATAAGACATCATTGCTATTAAGTAGTGATTTAAGATATTTATATACTATTTTATCTAAATATAATAAGGTTCATATTAGTGGTAGTGGTCCTACTATGTTTATTTTAAATCCAAGTGATGATGATGTTGAAAGGATAATGGCAGAAGCTAAAGAGGATACATATGTTAAGGTATGTAATTTTCTAGAATAGGTAATATTATAGCAAAACATTTAAAAATGATAGCAATCATGTTTTTTAAATAAAAGTAATATAGATGATCCTTCTAAAATTAATATGTTAACAAAATGCATTCAAATTCCTGCATATATAATAAATTTTTTATTAGGTTGTTTAGGCGTTTTAATGATTATATGGGGAATTGGAGTTTTATTATTTGTAGTATTAGTAGATTATATAACTATTTTTATTACTGGTATTGGTTCATTTATGTATGTAATAGATGTAGTTATTTCAATTATTTATTTTAGAAAGGCTAAAGCTTTTAATAAAACTTTGAATGAATAAAAATGGAGAGTTTAATCTCCATTTTTTTGTTTATTAGCTTATATCAAATAAGTATTGAGTAAGGAAAATAATCTTTTTATTTTATTATTAAAGATTTTTATATAAAAATAAAATTTAGCACTTTTTTAGCACTTGAATTTATATAATAATTATATAAAAAACGATTATTTATGAGGTGTTAAAATGAAAAAGAAAAATCTTTTATTAGTTATTTTTGGTGGTTTAATCTGTTTTATGATGTTATTTTTATCATCCTGTATTGATAATCATGATTATGATTCAGTTTTTTTTGTAAATCAAGGTGATGAAAATGTTCAATATAGTTTAGAAAAACCAGGCTTTTGGGATACTATTAATTGGGAAAATGTTTTTAGTAAGGTATATAGAACTGGATATGATTTTTTAGGAATATATGAAGAGGCTAATGGACAAGGTAAGCAGTATATTGATCCTAATTTTAAATTAAACGATGGTTGTTATTTTCATGCAGGTCAACAATATTATGCTTATTATAAAGTCAAAAGATATGATATAAAATTTTATTCTGATGATTTAAAACGTGTTTATAAGGTTATGAATGATGTAGAATTTGATTCAGTTATAGAACAATTTGATATACCAAATGAAAGAAGAACAGGTCAGGTTTTTGATGGTTGGTACAATGGTAATGGTGAGAGAGTAATTGATGGTAATGGTATGCCAGTTAATACTGATAAGAAATTTGATTCTACTTTTTTATGTTCTGATGAAGCAAAGCTACATGCAGTATGGGTTTATGAAACATATAGTGTAACATTTATTGATGAAGTGAAAAATACCCAATATGTTGAATATTGTTCATATGGTTCAACAATTGAACCTAAGAAAATTGATAATTTTTCTAATTATGAATTTCTTGGTTGGAGTTATTCTGATTCTAAAACTAATACTAAATATTATAATGATGAAAAGATTTTATCTGATATAACTCTTTATGCAATTTATACTCAATATAATAATATTTCATTTTATTTTAAAAATGATGTTGTTTTAGAAAAGAAGGTTTATGATGATGGAAGTAAGTATTGGCTTAGTCAATTAGATTTACCTGAATTTACTGGATATACGATAAAAGGAATGTATGATGAATATAATAAAACAAGTCGAATTGATTATGTAAATTTTAATTCTAATTCTAAAATTTATATTGATTATGAGCCAATTGATTATAAGATAACCTTAGGTATAGATAAATCAACAAATATTGATGGAGAAAAATATATTTATTATAATATTGAAAGTGAATTTGATTTGCCTCTAGCAACAAAGGATAATTATGTATTTTTAGGTTGGAAGAATAATAATTTTTCTAATGCTATTTTTTCTATAACTAAAGGTACTTATGGTGATTTTGTGTTATATCCTATATTTAAGGGAAAGGATATCGAAATAACTTATGATGTAGGAGAAGGTAATTTAAATGAAAATTCTAAAATAATAACATATGGTAGTGATTATAATCTAGATGTACCATCAATAGGCGAAAATAAAAAATTTTATGGTTGGTATATATTAAAGAATAATAAAAAAATTTATATAACTGATTATTTAGGAGCTTCTAAAGAAAAATGTAAATTTGAAGAAGATTTAACTGTTTATGCTGATTATTTTAATTATTATTATGTAATTCCTAATTGTGATTCTAAAGGAACTGTAAAAAATTTAAATTTATATTATTTTGAAAATGATATTGTAGCTTTAACAATTGAAGATAATCCAGGATATGAATTTACTAATTATGTTATTAATGGTAATACATATACTTCTCGTGAAATTAATTTCTTAATGCCAAATAAAAATGTAGAAATTGTAATTAATTATAAGCCTATAACATATACTGTTGAATTTGATTTGAATGGTGGAAATGATTGTATTACAAATGATACTGTTGATTATAATAGTAGCTATGAATTACCTACACCTTCTAAGACTGGATATAATTTTCTTGGATGGTATTTAAGTAATGATGAAAGTAAAACGGAAATTATAGGAAATATTACTTGGACATATACTAAAAATATTAAGCTTATAGCAAAATATGAACCAATTACTTTTTATATTACATATGATGCTGGAATTGGTAAAGTAAATACTAGTACTAAAGAGCTAAAGTATGGAGAGAATTATAAATTAGCAGTACCAAATGCGAATGATAAGGCTTTTGTTGGTTGGTATATTTTAAATGGTGATGAAAAGGTTTATATAACTGATCAGAAAGGAAATTCATTAAATATATGTGATTTCTATACTGAGCTTACAGTTTATGCTGAATATAAGGATAAGCTTTATATTAATATTACTTATTCAAGTAAGCAATGTGAAATTATAGGATTAGAGGATTTTTATTTTGAAGGTCAAGAAGTAAATATTGATATTTTAGAAAAGACTGGATATAAATTCGTTAATTATAAAATTAATGGAAAATCATATGAATTAAAAAATATTAATTTTGTAATGGAAAATAAAAATGTTGAAATTAGTATTAATTTAAAAGCCAAAACATATCAAGCTAAATTTCATTTAGCTGATGGTAGTGATAATATTAGTGAATATGAATTTGAATATGATTCTAATATAATTTTACCTGTACCATCAAGAGTAGGATATGAATTTGTTGGATGGTATTTAAGTACTGATAGTAATAAAACTATAATTGATAATATGATTACTTGGACATATGATACTGATATTGAGTTTATTGCGGAATGGAAAAGTGATACAGATTCAATTATAATAAATAATCAATCTGATTTATTGTTACTTAGTGATAAGTCTAATAAAGGAAAGAATGTATACTTAGCACATAATATTCAGTTAACTAATGATTTTGTTTTGAAATGTAATTATAGTGGAATATTTAATGGATGTGGTTATAAAATTTCAAATATTAGCTCTAGTTTATTTAATTATTTTAGTGGAACAATATTTAATGTTACATTAGAAGGTAATATTACTTCAGCTAATAATGAAGAAAGAGTTGGTATTTTAGCATCAGAGCTTAATGGAAATGCTGTTATTCATGATGTTACTATTTTAGGTGAAATAAATTTAAATACTAGTAATAATGATATTGGTGGAATAGCAGGATATAGCTCATCTAATTCAGTTCAAATATATAATTGTGTTAATAAAGCTAATATTATAACTAAATCTAATTCTTATAGTATTGGTGGAATAATTGGTGCCGCAGGTAATTATTCAAAAATATTAAATTGTGAAAATTATGGAAATATTAGTGGTGGTTCTAATGCTGGAGGAATTGTTGGTTGGACTAATACAGCAGGAGAAATTAGAGAATGTATAAATTATGGAGATATTTCATCATCATTTTGTGGACAAATATTAGGTAAATCTAATACTGGTACTGTAAGTATTATTAGTTGTCATGTATATGGTACTTCAACTGGTAGTAAGTATGTTGGTGGAGGTAGTGTTAGTTATAATTTAGGTGTATTTTCAATTAATAGTATTAATGATTTAAAAGCAATTAAAGATAATATAAGTATTGAAAAATATAAATTAGAGGATGATTTAGATTTTAGTAATATTACTTGGGAAGCATTTGATTTAAATGCAGAATTAGATGGTAATGGTCATACATTAAAAAATCTTACTATAGAAAGTAAGGATGAATATCTTGGTTTATTTAAAAATGTAAGTGGATCTATAAGTAATTTAATAATTAATAATTTTAGTTTTAAGTCAATTGCTTCAATATCTATACTTACAACATGTGGTATTTTATCTTCAAAACTAACTGGTACAATTTCAAATGTTAATATTACTGATAGTGAACTTATTGTTAAATATGGAATCGTTGGCGCATTTACAGGAATAATGGATGGCGGTAGTATTGAAAATTGTACAAATGGCGCACTTGTTTTAGTTGAAAAAACATCTAGTACTAGTGAATCAATAGTAGGTGGCTTTATTGGTAAGCTTAATAGTGGTAATTTGTCTAATTTAACTAATAATAGCGCTATTACAGGAGTTAATTATGTTGGTGGAGTAGTAGGTTATTCTAATAAAAATACTAGTAGTAAAATTAATAATATTATAAATAATGGAGTTATAACTGCTGAACGTGATTATGTTGGTGGTTTATTTGGATATTATAAGACTACAAATGATACATTATCAAATTTAAGTAATTTTAAGGATGTTAGTGGAAAGAATTATGTAGGTGGAATTTTTGGATATTTTTATGGAAATCAGATAACTAATGCTAATGTTATTCTTGATGAAAAAACTAACAATAATGATGTTATTTTAATTACAGGAGATAGTTATGTAGGTGGTATAATTGGCTATGGACAGTTTAATAATAGTGGATATATTTTAGAATCTAATATTAATAATTGTAAAATTATAGCTAAATATATGGTAGGTGGAATAGCTGGAAGCTTAGAAAAAGTTGTTATTGATGGATGTTGTGTTTTAAACTCAACAGTTGAAGCAAGCTCATATGTTAATATTAATTCAGTATATTACGCTTATCTTGGTGGAATTGTAGGAAAGGGATATAGTGTTCTAAATTGTACTAATGATACTAAAATTAGTTATGATAATATAGGAATTAATGTAGGTGGAATAGCAGGTTATTCTAATGGAACAATTTCTAATTGTAAGAATAATGGAATTATTAGTGCTGAAAAAGTTTCAAATGTTGGTGGATTAGTTGGATATGTTGACCATACTGATATTAATAGTAAAATCATATTTAGTGAAAATGTTAATTTCGCTGTAGTTAGTGGTTTATCTAATGTAGGTGGCTTATTTGGTAATATTTACAGTAATAATTCTGCTTATGATTTACAAATATTAGATAGTATTAATTATGGAACTATTGTAGGAATAAAGACAAATAATAATAGTGAAGCAGTTGGTGGAATTATTGGTAAAGTTATTGTTCCATTTATTGAAATAATGGAATCAGATAATAAATCTTATGATGATAATGATAAGAACAATAAATATAATATGATATTTAAATCAGACATAGAAGAAATTAGTATTGAAATAAAAAATTCAATAATTGGTTCAAATTATGTCGGTGGATTAGTTGGATATGCGAAGGCAACTAATACTAATTCAATTATATATATTTCTTCAAGTTCATTTACAATCGATGGTAATACTTATGTTGGAGGCTTAGCAGGATATGCAAGTGGTATTAAGATTTCAGATTGTAGTAATGAAGGTACTGAGATTGGTAATTATACAAAGGATTATAATGAAGTTGGATTAGTTAATTTAAGTAATTATATTAAGGAAAATGAAGAAAATTATGCATATATCGGTGGTTATGCTGGCTATGTAGGTTCTTTAGAGGGATTAGAAAATAAGCTTAATATTTCTTATGATGGCGAAGGTGGCTATGTTGGCGGATTAGCAGGATATTTAGAAAATACTGCAAATGGATGTAGTAATACAGCAAATGTATCCGCATTAAAAGCAACAAGTGTAGGAGGAATCGTAGGATATATTAATAATAATGCTAAAAATGGTCAATATTCCTTTACTAATAATGTAAATAAAGGAAAGATTATTGGTCATACTAAAGTTGGTGGAATTTTTGGTGAAATTAAAAATAATGTTTCAACAGATGATTCATGGGTTAATTATGTTTATATAGTTGATATTAATAATTGTACTAATAGTGGTGAAATTATAGCTAAAGATGGTCAATTTGCTGGAGGTATAGTTGGAATTATTAGTATTTATTGTAAGGCTACTTGGTATACTTGGGGAGCTAATTCAACTGCTCAGGCTAAGCTTGTTATGTCACAATGTATTAATAGTGGTAATGTAACATCAACTAAATATTCAGGTGGAATAGTAGGATATGCAAGTGCGAATGATTCTTCATCTTTAATATCTGGATGTAATAATTCTGGAGATGTTGAAGCTAAAGATGGTAATACATTAAATAGTGATGCTGGTCAAATAACAGGAGGACTTGATAATGTTACTCAAAAGGATAATACTATTAAGGAATAGTTATTAATATAACATTTATAAAAGTGTAAGATTTTATAGTCTATTAAATTAAATGAAATAAATAAAAAACCTAATCATATATCCTTATTAATTAGCTTAAGATGAGATAGTGATTAGGTTTTATTTTATTTATGATTGTTTTAGGTATTGGTATTATTATGTTATGACTATAAATGTCTATGTTATATGATTTAATATGTGCATATATTATTTATTAAAATTAGCTATTAGCTTTTATTTTAAATATTTTATATAAAAAAACTAAGAGCTTTATAGCTCTTAGCCTTTTAGTGACTAATAATAGTCTTATATATTTTAGTATTCACAGTTTTTAGGTGTTCTTGGATATGGAATAACATCACGAATATTTTCAATACCTGTAAGATACATAATTAAACGTTCAAAGCCCATACCGAAGCCTGAGTGTACACATCCACCATAACGTCTTGTATCTAAATACCATTCAATTCCATCCTTTGATACATGAAGCTCTTCCATTCTAGCTAAAAGCTTATCTAGGTTTTCTTCTCTTTGAGAACCACCCATTAATTCTCCAGCATGTGGAACAACTAAATCTACTGCCGCAACAGTTTGATTATCTGGATTTAATTTCATATACCAAGCCTTTATATCCTTTGGCCAATTTGTAATAAATACTGGTCCATTGAAGTATTCAGTAATATATCTTTCATGTTCTTTTGAAATATCATCATTATAGCTTGGCTTGAATTCCCATTTAACATCAGCTTTTAATAAAATATCAACAACATCATGATGAGAAATTCTTGTGAATTTAGAATTTAGAATATCTGTAAGCTTTGTTTTTAATCCTTTTTCAACAAATTGATCACAGAAATCAATTTCATCAGAAGCATTTTCTAATACATATGAAATGATAGATTTTAGCATTTCCTCTTCAATATCCATTAAACCCTCAAGATCACAAAATGCCATTTCTGGTTCTATCATCCAGAATTCGTTTGCGTGAGTTTGAGTATTAGAATTTTCAGTACGGAAGGTAGGACCAAAGGTATAAATATCACTAAAAGCCATTGCGAAAGTTTCACCTTGTAATTGACCTGAACCTGTAATCCATGCTTGCTTACCAAATAAATCTTTTGAGAAATCTACTTTTTTATTTTCATCTAGTGGTAAATTATTCATATCTAATGTAGTAATCTTAAACATTTGATCACTACCCTCACAGTCAGCACATGTGATTAATGGTGTATGAACATATAAATAACCTCTAGATTGGAAATATGTATGAATTGCCATTGCGGCAACACTACGAATTCTAAATACAGCGTTAAATAAATTTGTTCTAGGACGTAAATGAGCATATTCTCTTAAGAATTCTCTTGTATGTCTTTTAGGCTGAATAGGATAATCCTCATCACAATCTCCTAGCATTTTAACGCTTGTAGCGTGAATTTCTAAAGGCTGCTTATTATTAGGTGTTAATACAACATAACCATGAATTTCTAAAGAAACTCCTGTTCTAAATTTAGAAATTTCTGAGAAATTTTCTATTTTATTATCATATACAACCTGGATATTTGTTAATGTTGAACCATCATTAACATTTAAAAAGCCAAATTGAGCTTGTGATCTATTAGTTCTAACCCATCCATAAATTAGAACCTCACGTTCTACTTTTTCTTTAAGTAGCTCTTTAATATGATCTCTTTTCATAAATCCTCCTATAAAATAAAAAAAATCCTTAGATTACTCTAAGGACGAAAATTCGCGGTACCACCTTAGTTCTATATTAAAAATATAGCCCTCAATTCCTTAACGCGGAAAACGGATGGTTCTACTTAATTTCCTCCATCACTCTAAGGTGTTGTCCATTAGTATTCCTTATCTACTTTCACCAATATAGACTCTCTTTGAAGGAATTGCTAATTTTCTCCTTTTCATCGCTTTCTTCTATTATATATCAAAATATCTTGAATTCAAGAAATATTTAAATAATCTTTTTTTTAAATATTATCTCTAAATTAACATAATTTATACTATAAAACATATAGTTAATTGAAGGTGATGTTATGGCAGTAGTAAAGCATACTAATGCTGAAATAAAGCTTCTAGCTAGACTAATGAGAGCTGAAGCTGAATCAGAGGGAAAGAAGGGAATGCTTTGTGTTGGAAATGTTGCGGTAAATAGATGTAGAGCTAAATGCTTTGAATTTAAAAAACAAAAAACAATTGAAGCAGTTGTGATGAAAAAGCCAGGTGGCTTTGAAGCAACCTCAAAGGGATATTTCTATCAAGCAGCTAGAAAGCAGGATATAGAGCTAGCTAAAAGAGTATTAAATGGTGAAAGATTTTTTCCTGCTACAACTGCGTTATGGTTTTATAATCCATTTAGAAAAGCCTGTAAATCAAAATGGTGGAATCAAAGCTTAACAGGTAAATATAAGAGTCATTGTTTCTATTCACCAGATTCAAGCTCTAAATGCTATTAGAAAGGAAAATTGAAATGAATTATTATTACCCTATGCCTCCTTATTATCCATATCAAAATGGTTATCAAATGCCTAATCAGGACAATCAAAGTGATGAATCCTCATATATTGAAAATATATTAAGATTAAATCTTGGGAAAATGGTATCTGTATATATGAATTTTGAGAATTCTCAATGGGGATCTAAAATATTTAAAGGTAAGCTAGAGGCTGCCGGAAAGGATCATATTATATTATCAGATCCTACTACTAATATGCGTTATTTATTACTTACAATTTATTTAGATTATATTACCTTTGATGAAGAAATAAATTATTATTATCCATATCAAAATCAGAATAAATAATTATTGGGAGAGGCAACTCTCCTTTTTTTAGTAATCAAAACTATAAATTATGATAAATTATTTTCAATATTTTATTACATTAAAAAAAATGGTATACTATCTAATAGAAAATAATGATTGGAGAACGCTATGACTCAAAATGAAAGAATAAGTTTACCACTTTGGAAAAAGCTTATATTATATTTAATTTCTATTATTGTCTTTGTTATACAGTTAACTTTAATAATATTATTTTTTGTTTTAGTGTCAGGTTACAGTGATTTTAAGGCAGTAGGATATATCAATATAATTGTTGAAATATTAGCTTTATTATATGTATTATGGATAATGCATAAGCCTATTTCAACTAATTATAAGCTTACATGGTCCATTTTAATTTTATCAATTCCAATTCCTTTTATGGTTTTATACACTATTAATAATAGATCATTAGCTATATCTCAAAAAAAACTAACCAAAATATTAGATAATGTCCCTAAAATGAATTATACTGATAATATTTCTGATTTAAAGCTAATTGATGAAACAGCCTATAATATTGTTAATGTAGTTCAAAAAGAATCAGTATTTACCCCTGTATATAAAAATACTAGATTTAAATATTTTAAGAATGTTTATGATAAGCATTTAGACATGCTAGAGGAATTAAAGCATGCTAAAAAATATATATTTATGGAATATTTTATTATTGCAGAGGGCGAATTAATGAATGAAATGATTCCTATATTAAAAATAAAGGGTACAGAGGGTGTTGAAATAAAGATTCTTTATGATGATATAGGAAGCTATGGAGTAATGAAAAAGGATTTAATTGAGAAATTAACAAATATTCCCAATTTGATGTTATGTAATTATGAACCAATTGGAGTAAACTTTAATGTATTAGTTAATTATAGAGATCATAGAAAGATTACAGTAATTGATGGAAGAATAGCGTATTGTGGTGGAGATAATTTAGCTGATGAATATATTCATAAAAAGGAAAGATTTGGCTATTGGAGAGATAATTGTGCTAAATATGAGGGTAAGGTTGTTGAAACATTTTTATTGTTATTTTGTGAGATGTGGTATTTAACAACAAAGGAAATAATTGATATACCTAATTATATTAGTAATTATGAGGTTATGGATAATAGCTATATTATGGCCTTTGGAGATGGTCCTAGTAATATTAATAATCCTGGATATGATTTATTCTTATCATTAATTAATTCAGCAAAAAAATATATATTTATTTCTACTCCATATTTTATTGTAGATGACACACTACTTGAAATGCTTGCTTTAAAGGCTAAAAGTGGAATAAGCGTAATATTATTAATGCCTCATATCCCAGATAAAAAATCAGCTTTTTATATGGGTAGAGAAAGATATGGAGACATATTAAGAGCAGGAGCGAAGGTGTATGAATTTACACCAGGCTTTAATCATGCTAAAAATATAATAGTAGATGATATGTATGCATTTATCGGAACTATGAATATGGATTATAGAAGCTTTTTCTTACATTATGAATGTGGTGCGTTTATATGTAATAGCTTAGAAATTTATGAAATGAAAAATGATTTTTTAGATGCGGTAGAAGAATCAGAAGAGATTACCTATGAGCTTTGGAAAAAGAGAAAATGGTATCAAAAGCTTATAGCGTTTTTTTTGAATATTTTTTCACCTTTATTTTAGAGTTTTAGGGAGAGTATTATATGGTAGAGCTACAATCAATTTATAAGCATTTATTAGATTTAGGTAAAAGAAATAGATTATTAAATTTTAAGGATTCAGGGTTTAGAAGTATTAATATTTTAAATAAAAATATTGATAAGCTTTTTGATAATATTTCAAATTTTAAAGAGTATTCTATATTACCTTTAGATTCTATATTAAAAAAATATCATGATAGCTTAGATTCATTAGATAGTGATAATGAATATTCAAGCTTAAAGGTATATGATATTGCGAGTGCGAGCTTAAAGGATAATGAGCTTATTTGTTACAAGGAAGGACAACCACTAAATAAGGTTTTAAAAAGGTTATATCAGGAATATAAATTCTCAATTGATGAAAAAGGTATTAATTCCTTGTATATAGCCTTTGGCTTTATTAGCTATGTTGATACAAGAGTAGAATACAAAGCTCCATTATTATTAATTCCTATTGATTTTTATAAAAAGAATGAAATATATAAAATTAAAGCTAAGGAAGAGGAAGCTATTTTAAATCCTACTTTAGAATATTATTACAAGCAGGTTAAAAATAGAGAAATTCCCAAATATAATAATGAAGAGAATATTTATAGCTATTTTGAGAAGGTTAAAACATTTTTAAATAGTGAAGAATCATTAATTAATTCTAGTGCTTTAGGAATATTCTTATTTCAAAAGATGAATATGTATATGGATTTGAAGCAAAATAAGGATATTGTTTTAGCTAATAAAAATATTAGAAGACTTTTAGGAGAGGATATTAAGCTTGATTCATATCCTTTAATGCCACATTACCCTGTAGTTGATTTCGATTCATCTCAGCTTGAGGCAATAGATTTAGCTTTAACTGGGACTTCCTTTTGTTTAGAAGGTCCACCTGGATCTGGTAAGAGTCAAACTATTACTAATATTATTGCTTCATTAATTGGTAATGGAAAAAAGGTTTTGTTTGTTTCTGAGAAGCAAGCTGCCTTAAATGTTGTTTATGAGAATTTAAAAAGAGTGGGATTAAATGAATTTGCCTTAGAGCTACATTCTAATAAGGCTAATAAAAAAGATTTTATTAATGAAGTTTATAAAACAGCTATATTACCTAAATATAATGTTCAAATAGAAACATTATCTATTTTAGATAAGCATGAAATTATTTCTAACGAAATTAGAGATTATTATAATGCATTACACAATAAATATATTGATAATAAATATTCTATATATGATTTATATAATCAATATTTAAAAATAGATTTAAAGCCTATAGAGATTCGTATTCCTTTTGAGGATTTTAGTATTTCTAAAATAGATGAAATTTGTGAGAATCTTAATACCTATTCTAGAGAAGTTTTATTATTTAAAACCAATGATTATAAATCAATACCTTTATATGGCTTAATTAATTTAAATCATGATTATATTGAATATAATATTTCAAAGGATATTAATGATTCTTTATTCTATTTAAGTAAAATAAAGGAAATTATTAAATCTATAAATTTTATTAGAATTAATAATCATAAAATTAATTCTGTTAATAGCTTTTATTTCACTATGGATTATTGTCATTTATTAACAAAGCTTTCAAGAACTCCTTCTTGTTATTTTGATAAGAATAAAAGAGATGAGCTATTAAGCTTATTATTAGATTATCAAGCTATTAATAATAATTTAAAGAATAATAAAACTATTTCTTTATATGATTCTTTAGTTTTTGATTTAGATTTAAAGAATATTTATAGTGCTTTAAATGAGAATAAGAATTCTTTCTTTAAAAACTTTAATAAGGATTATAGAGAAGCTTTAAAGAAGATTATTGCCTATAGAAAGGAATATAATAAGGAAAATATTATTAATGAGGTTAGAGAGCTTATTGATATTAAGTTTTCATATAGTAAGAGAGCTAATATATTTAAAAAGATATCTTTTTATATTTCTGATATAAAGGAAAATGAAATAAATGATTCTATTGATGATATAAAGGAATTAAATGAAAAGAATGAATATAAGCTTTTAAAGAATTATGATGAAGTTAAAAATAATATTATAGATGCGGTTATAAGCTATAAGAGATATAATAATGAATATTTCTCATTAGAAAGATTAAGTCATTATTTTAATACTGAAGTAATTGATTTAATGCATTCAGAGCTAGATATAGTTGAAGTAAAGCTTAAAATGGTATTAGAATATAAGGACCAAATTAATAATTATCTTTATTTAGGTGAGGCTATAGGAAAGCTTAATGATTTTATTGATAAATATAGTGAATTAGATTTACCTTTAGATAAATTATCATTACAATTTAAAAAGAA
>CAKQBG010000042.1 GCA_934216145.1 uncultured Anaeroplasma sp. | reverse complement strand
AATAAAGTATCCCGCAGCTTTAACTGACTTAGAAACCTTAATATGTAATCTAACATATATAATATATTTATTTGCATTATAAAAATCATGTCTAGATATACCTCTATTTTCTGTATGCGCTTCAATTCCAGTGGCCGCTTTAACATATTTTTCTCCCATAACACCTTTTTGATAAGGTGTCATATGAATTTTATTTTAAATATTCAAATGATATTTTAACTTTAAAAATTTTCTCCACTAGCTACTTCTTTAGCACCTTCAAACAATGTGAATTTAACATCTGCTTTTAATAAATTATGTGGTGTATTTTTCATAAAAAACCAATTTTCAGAAATAGTTTTTTTGTTAATTAAAATAAAAACCAGTGTAACAAATTTTCATCATCAGGGATATTTATTATAGGATAATCAAAAAATTTAATACTTTTACATTTAAAAAAGCAGGAATACTATATTAGATTCCTGCCATATTTCAAATAAATTTACTGAAGTTTATAATTCTTATTTTAAAATTTAAGAAACATAAATTATTAATTATTCTTTTTTATTATTTTGTTCTTTTATTTTTCTTAATTCTTCCTCAAGAATTTCTTTCTTTAATTCTTCTCTTAATTGTTCTTTTTCAGCTTCTATATCATTCTTAAGCTTTTCAGTTTTATTTTTTATTACTATTGAAACCATTTGCATAATAATCATTATTACAAATATAACAACTAATATAATAAATATGATATTTTGAGAAATTCCACCAGAGAATATTGTTGACATAAGACCTAAAGTCATAACATACCTACCATACACCATATCCGGAGTAATCTTTTCACTATCAGGAATAGGGTTATTATCGCCCTGCGTAATTAAATAATCCTCATATTTTTCAATTACTCTATGGATAATATATTTATTTTCTGTATTACTCTTATAAACAATAATATCATTTACAGCTACAGAATTAAAATCAGCACCTACAAACATTACATAATCATTAGAATTAATTGTTGGTTCCATTGAAGCAGTAGGCACATAAGAAACACTAATATTAAATATCCTAGGCGGTCTTCCTTCTGTATTAGCTCTAATTACCTCAATTGTTATATATAAGCATAGAAAAAGACATAGAAAACTTAAAGAATACTCAATAATAGTTTTGACTAATCCTTTTTTCTTCTTCACTAATTATTATCCTCATCATCAAATAATCCATTTTCATTCATTAATGCTTCTAACTCTTCATCACTTAAATCATCTAATTCTTTATTAGAAGTATCATCTAAAATAGTATTATTATCGCCATTTAAAAGTTCTTTTGTATCACTATTAGCTTTAACATCATCACTAGAAGTATCAGTATTATTTAAAATTAATGCCTCTAATTCCTCATCACTCATCTTAGCTATTTCATCATCAAGAGATGGAACACTATTTTCTGATTCATTCATTAGCTTATCTAATTCTTCATCAGATAATTCAGAAATATCATTTATTTCCTTAGGAGTATCAGTAATCTTCTTATCATCTACTGATGTATTATCAGAAGTAATATCACCTAAATCATCAGTTGTATTTGCCTTCATTAGCTTTTCAAGCTCATCATCACTAAGCTTATCGAAATCATCTAAAGGCTTAGTATCATCTAAATCATCAAGTCCATCTATTTGATTTTGAGCTAATAATGCTTCTAGCTCATCATCAGTCATTTCCTCTAATGACTTATCCTCTACCTTTTTAGGAGCTTCTTTCTTTTTCTTTTGAGGTGCCTTTTTCTTCTTAGGAGCAGGCTTTTCTTGTTCTTGAGGCTTTTCTTCTTTAGGAGCCTCAGTAGCTAATAAATCATTTTGAGCTAATAATGCTTCTAGCTCATTATTAGATAAGTCATCATATTCATCCTTATGACGAATTGGAATAGGAGTCTCTTCTATACTAACTGGCTTCTTTAAATCACGAAGTCGCATTTCCTTAAGTGAAGCAATCCTATTCTCGATATATGGTTTAAGAATAGCATTTTTCTTTTCACGTTCTTGATTCTTTTCAAGTAATGCTTCTTCATTAAGTAATGCTTCCTTATCAAGCTTCTTTTGTTTATCAATAGCATCACGCTCAAGCTTACGCTTTTTCTCTTGTAATTGACGTTCCTTTTCAAGCTGATTAATTCTTTCCTGCTCATCACGGATACGCTCTTTTTCAATTCTTTCGCGTTCCTTTTGTTCCTGAAGCTTAATTTTATCCTCAAGCTTTCCAATAAGCTTTTCAATTCTCTTTTCTTCCTTTGCCATACGAGCGATATTCATCTGCTTTGCTTGTCTTACAATTTTAAATATCATCATACGACGTCTAGCAAATTCAAGCTGCTCATAATAACTTTTTGAATCTAATTCTTCATCAGATACACCAAAAGCCTTTGGATAGATTTGATCTAGCATATCAAGCATTTGTCTATAAACAACACGAATAGATTCATTATAGGTATTTCCAGTTTGCTGCATACCCTCTAATGAGGCTTCAAAGAATTTAGCTGTTTGAGATAATAATAGCTCATTCATTGTATAATCCTCAAGCTTCTTATTATCTGCATCTAAATTTAATTCAAGCTCTAAATTATCATCTCTAATAGGCTTAGGAGCTTTAATTTGAGGTAATCTCTTTGATGCATGAATATCAGCAATATTTCTATTTTTAATAAAGGCTGTTAATGCTAAGGCCATACATGTATTCATATCCTTATCGAAGGCAGGACTATATTTTAAAGTCTTTTCATTAACATCAATATTAGTGGCAATTCCATCTACTCTATCTAGATATAGCCATAATCCATAACATAACTTAAAGTCAGGGTTATGCATAATAATATTAGTTTTCATAATAGGGGGAACAACATCTCTAGCCTTAGCTAAAGCACGCATAAATTCAGTTCCCTTTAGAGATTGAATTAGATCTCTTATATATAACAATCTATTATATTGCTCTTTAGTAGTTTCAACATTAACAGATAGATCATTTTTAATTTGAATATCAAGTCCAACTGTAACCTTTTGTCCTGACATTAAAAATTCATTTTGAACATTTAATCTTTCAGTTTCAAATGATTCAAGAGATACTTTCATTACCTCATATCTACGTTCTAGAAACATTTCGATACGTTTTACTAATGATTTAATAAAACGGTTTTCGTATATCGCAAGTTCCTCTTCAGCAAATGTAGTTTGAACCTTAGATGGAATAACATCTCCATCCTTTGTTATTTCCTTTATAAGCTGAGTATGACTAGATAAATGGCGTACTGTATCAGAATCAACCTTTTTTGCCTTTTCTACAGCTACTACCTCTTGTTCATAACGAATTGACTTTTTAGGGTCTCTCATTATTTTAGTTAATGCAGGGTAAACACTTTCGATTGTATCCAAAAATGACATATCAAAATTACGAATTTCGGATTGAGTTTTGTTAGCTATAGTCTTTTGACCACCTTTAACTCTTGATAATACATAAGCTCCAAAGGGATCATTTTGAGATTCATTATCAATCTCCTCATAGATTTTAGAATAATAATTCAATAAATCCTCATCATTATATTTATCCTTAGCCAATCTAATCACCACCATCTATTATTTATCCTCTATTATGTGTCCAATCATTATAATTAGACATATAATAGAGGATTAAGGCATATACCTTAATCCTCATAATTATTATGCATTTTTCTTTAGGTCCTGAATAAAATTCTTAGAAACCATAAATTGTTCTTTACCAAATAGTTTATCAAGTAATAATGTTAATTCATCTAATTCCTTCTTTAGGAATGTTAGGTTTAGCATTTCAAATTTACGTAAAATCTTGAATGTTAGCATATAATCCAAGCCATCAAATTCACTGAATCCGCAAGCCATATAAACTGGTACGAATAAACGAATTTGCTTCATAATACGGTTACCAAATGCAATCTTGAACTTCTCTTGAATGAATTCATCAAGCTGATTAAAAGCTGTTTGAGCTGTATCAGAAAGCTGGAATCCAGATTGAGTACGTTTGAATAAATCATCAAGATACTCAAATGTCATAGAAACATTATCAGTAAATGGAGCATCAACTAATTCGGCCTTCTTATTAATTGCGATCGCAACAGCACGGTCATAAACCTTATCTGTAATTGTAAATGTTGAATCATCCTTATTAGCTGTACCAATGAACCAAAGGTTTTGAGGAATTAAAATTTTACCATTAATTAAATTCTTAGGGTCATGAGAATCAGATGTAGGAACAATATCAATCTTCCACTCATTATAATCTGGCATTTCCATTACTGATAGGAATTCAGCAAAATAATACTCAATACGGGCAAGGTTCATTTCATCTAGAACTATTAAATTAATAGTATCAGAATAGCTTGCTGCATATACACTCTTTAAGAAATCTGTCTCATTAAATCTCTTAGTAAATTCATTTAAATAACCTAAAAGCTCAGCTCTATCTCTCCATGATGGCTGTACAGAAATGATTGATGTATCATTTTGAAAGAACTTACCCATCGCATATGGTAATGATGTTTTACCTGTACCTGAAATACCTTCAAGAATTAATACCTTTGATGTAGCCATACCTGCAAGGAATCTTGCTATAATATCTCTTGTATAATATAAATGTAATTGAGAAGCAGAGAAGTTAATAAATCTATCAACAATTCCAGATAAATCAAGCATATCTGATTGATTCATAACTGTAATCTTTGGATTTTCCTGAGCCATTTCATCAACCTGAATAAGCTTAGAGAATCTAGATTCACTTTCAGCCTTTTTCTTTCCCGCTCCACCATCATAATCAACCATACCAGGAGTACCAGCTCCAATTTGAGATACTCTCATTGCTAGAATCTTATTCTTTTCATCAATAAGTTCTACAACCTTTTGGTTTAATAATGAAACCTCTTCAATTAATGTATCCTTATCAATTTCACGTTTAACAAAACGAATATATCTTCTTAATAGCTGGAACAATAATACTAATAATAACGCAACAAAGCCTATATTAACAATTAAAACTAATATAAATGCGATATAATCTAATGCATTCCAACTTGATATATGTTTACTTAGGATATAAAAATATCCACCAGCTTCTGCCCAATCTCCATAGAACACATTAGCTATAATTGTAATATGATTCATAAACCATTCACAAAGGTTAGCCCAAAGTTTTCCTAGAAATTCAACATAATACTGTGCGAATCCTCCCATTTCATTCACCTCTTAGCCTTTTTTTAAAATTAACATTATTCAGTCATTCTTTCTATTATTTTAACATGACTAATCTATATTTTCAATATAAATCGAAAGATGTAAATATTCGAAAAATTAAAAAGGAGTTAATTAAAACTCCTTGTGTTATTTACTTAAAATAACCGATTTGCTTGATTAAATCTAAAAATGATCTATCAAAGGAAGAAAGCTTTTCTTCATTCTCAGCACTTACAGTACCAATACATGATCCATTCTTCATAACTATAAAAAATGGAACATTAATTTTAGGAATAAGTGTATCCTTAACTAGAACATCTGATTTATAGCCTATCTTTTCAATAATGCTATAATATTTTAGCTTATGCTCAAGAGTCTTACAATCAATTAAATTCTCTTCTTCTTTAAAAACATTTATAAATTTAGGATCATAATTATATATAATATCAAGATTCAAACTTTTAGCTAATTCATTAGCCTCAGGTACAATTCTTTGACAATATTTATCCCAAGCTCCACCAATATAGATAACTCCTGTAAAAAATCCTGCTAATAAATCTAATAAATCATCTATTTCAATTGATTTATAAAGATTATTCTCATCCTTTAACAAAGGGTATTGTTCACAATAATTCATTTTTTATTCCCCCTGATTTTTATAATCTAGATAACTCTTATATAATTCCTTTCTATCTAAATTATAAAGCTTACTAATCTCTTTAATTGCCTCATTAGGCTTGTATCCAAGGGAAATAAGCTCATCAATCTTTACAAATGGATTATCATCAAGCTTTATTTCTTCCTTATAGCCCTCAACAATTAAAACAATCTCTCCCTTAATACTATCAAGCTCTAATATTTCCTCTATAGTACCACGGATATACTCCTCAAAAGTTTTAGTTAATTCCCTTGCGATAACAATATTTCTATTACCAAAAACCTCTAGCATATCAGCTAATGTTTCCATTATACGATGTGGTGCCTCATAGAATATAATAGTATGAGCAACATATTTCAAATTTTCAAATTCTTTTATTCTCTTAGTTTTTTTACTATCTAAAAAACCATAAAAAGTATAGGGCATAGGTGCTAGCCCTGAAGCTATTAAAGCACTTATTCCTGCTGAAGCACCAGGAATGGTAGAAATCGGAAGCCCTTTTTTACTAGCCTCCTTAACAATCTTATACCCCGGGTCTGAGATAATAGGAAGTCCAGCATCAGAAATAATCGCGATATTTAAACCCTTCTCTAATTCCTCAACAACAACATCAGTTTTAGTATCCTGATTAAATTCATGATAGCTTTCAAGAGGTGTTGTTATATTATAATGTCTCAATAAAGTTATAGAATTTCTAGTATCCTCAGCATAAATCTTATCTACTGTCTTTAGGGTTTCAATTGCTCTATATGAAAAGTCACCCAAATTACCAATAGGAGTAGCTACTAGATATAATATTCCCTTTGAAGACGCAAAGCTTCTAGTACGCATTAGTTTTTAATAATACGAATAGCCTTTTCTCTTAAATCACGCTCAGCATAAACAATAGAAATTAGTTCTCTACGCTTATCAGCTGAAATTTCAAAGGCCTTTTGTATTTTCTCTAAGAATAAAAGCTCAGATGTATTATATAAATCATCCTGCATTGAAATTGAAATTAAATTTAAATATACTATATTTCTAACTACTTGATTAGAACCAACAAAGAACTTAACAGTGTTCTCAGCTGTATCAGTTAAACGGAATGAATATTCATCCTTTACCTCATCTAATTCTGCTAGCATTTTATTTAAAATACGCTTTTCAGTATCAGTAGGATCACCATCAATATCCACCATATAGATAGCTAAGTCTAGAAATTTTAGCATTTCCTTCTTATTTAATAAACTTAATAACATAACAATCATTCCTCCTCGAAATTATAAATTTTTAGAACCTCATCAGTCCATTTGTTATCATTATTATATACATAAAGTGGAGATAAAATACGTAAACCATCTTCATTTCCATCTTTAATACCTTCAATTAAAATAGTATTACATTCACTATTCATTTTAGGATATACCAATCTTAATCTTTTAGGATAAATCTTATATTTCCTCATAAGATCCAATATTTCAATTAATCTATCAGGCCTATGTACCATCGCAAAACGACCCTTAGTTTTTAATAGTCTTGATGCCTCTATAATTATATCCTCTAATGTAGCTAAAATTTCATGTCTAGCAATTGCCTTTGAATCCTTAGGATTAATATTATGACTACCAACCTTAAAAAAAGGAGGATTACAGGTAACTACATCACAATCATTATGGCCAATTTTATCAGCTATTCCCTTTAAATTATCATGAAGCATTCCAACTTGATTATCAAGCTTATTTTCAAGTATTGATTGATTAGCTAAATCAAAGGAATGTTCTTGAACCTCAACTCCAATTATTTTAGCCTTAGTTCTAAGGGACATATATAAAGGGATAGGAGCATTACCAGAACATAAATCAACAATTTTTTTAGATTTATAGCTAATACTTACAAAGCTTGCTAAAAGCATAGAATCTAATGAGAAACTGAAATAATCAGGATCCTGATAAATCTTTAATAAAGGTCTACCTAAAAGTTCATTACATACTATCGTCATCTAAAGCCTCTATTTCCTTCTTCTTATCAATAGATCTTACAAATTTAACATCATCAAGCTTTAAATAACCAAACTTATTGTCCTCATTTAAATACTTAACCTTTAAATTTCTATTTAAAACATCACATGATAATACCTTTGCAGGTCCATCAGGGGCATCAACAATATCACCAACATCAGGTGCATATTTACGAAGCTCCTTATACATATCATTTTCATAATTGATACAGCATAGTAGTTTACCACAATTACCACTAATCTTTACTGGGTTTAAGGATAAATTTTGATTCTTAGCCATTTTAACTGAAACATTATCAAACTCAGTAATAAATGTTTGACAACAAACAATTAATCCACAAGGCCCAATTCCACCAAACACCTTCGCTCCATCTCTAGAGCCAACCTGACGTAATTCAATTCTAGTATGATATTCTTCAGCTAAATCCTTAACTAATTCTCTAAAATCAACTCTTCCTTCAGATTCAAAATAAATAATTAGCTTTGAACAATCTAAAGTATATTCAGCCTCTAAAACCTTAAGCTCTAGCATATGTTTTTTAGCAAGAGCCTTAGTTTTTTCAACAATATTTGGTTCTTTTTTCTTATTATCATTATATTTCTTTAAATCCTCATTAGTAGCGACTCTTACTACATCCTTCAATTCTGAAGTTAATTCCTCAAGCTTTAAATCAAATATTTCACCCACACAATGGCCTAGTTCTACTCCTCTTATTGTATTGACAATTACAGGAGTACCATTTTTAAGCTTTAATCCTTGAGTACCAAAATAATATCTTTTACCAAGAGTTTTAAATTGTACCTTTATTGCCTTCATAATATACACCCAGCCTAAATAAAATTTGCAATCAGCTCATGAAATACATTTTTAGCTGACACATTATATTTAAGTTTGTTAAACAAGCCTAAAACAAATTCAAGCTTATTTTGTAAACAATCCTTATTATTTCTATTATATGTAATAATTTTATCATATAAGGGCTTTAAAATCAAATTTTCATTCGAATTTTTAACTAAATTTGCATCCTCTAAAAATAATATTAGCCATTGTAATAAAATCTTAAGTTCATCTATGTTAGAATATAGATTAATATTTTTAGCATAAAAAATAACTAAATCCTGTTTTTTATCAAGTGTAATGAATTGTAAAAAATTATTTTTTCTTTCATCAAAGCCTTTATCATTAATAATACCAATCGCATCATCAATATTATTAGTTAGACTTGCTCCTAATATTGCATCTAATAAATCAATATTCTCTTCAGTCATCATATTAGCTCTATCAAGAATAGGTAAAGCATTAAAATGAACTAGCTCACATCTTGAAATAATAGTAGAAACAACATTAGATAATTCAGTTGCTAAAAATATACCAATAATCGGAGTTTGATTTTGAGGATCCTCAATAAACTTTAATAGACTATTTTGAGCAGCTGATGAGGCTGTATCTATTCCATCAACAATATAAACACGAGTTCCTGAGACTAATGATGTCTTAGAAAATTCCTCCTGCAGGGCTGTAATTTGATCCTTTGAAATCATTGTTTTATTACTATCTATTCCAATATAATCAACATTCATATGATTATTATTTATAATATTCTTACAGGTTTCACATTCTAAACAGCCACCATTTGGACAATATAGCATTGTCGCAAGCTGATAAGCCATTTCCTTTTTACCTGTACCCTTTTCTCCATAAAACAAATAAGCATGAGACAATCTATGATTTGAATTGGCCTGCTTAAGCATATTGTATATATAATTTTGACTTAAAACAGCCTTCTTAATATCCATAAATTACCTCTCTTTATTTTAAATAATTTATTATTGCATTCAAGCAATCAGAAATAACATCCTCTAAAGCCTGGTTACCATTTATTCTTACAATTCTATCGGGATACTTTTTTAAAACCTCGAGATATCCACTATATACTCTATCATGGAAATCCTTCTTTTCTAAATCTAATCTATCTGTTTTTCCTCTTCCTGCAAGTCTCTTTAACGCAACATCAGGTGTAACATCAATAAATAATGTTAAACCAGGCATATACCCTAAAGCAAATGTATTAGCCTTTAAAACCATATCAAAGCCTAATCCTCTAGCATAGCCTTGATAAGCTAATGAGGAATCAATAAATCTATCACATAATACAACCTTACCCTCTTTAATTGCAGGAATTACCTTTTGAGATAAATGCTGCATACGACTTGCTGCATAAAGTAATGCCTCACATTCAGGTGTCATTTCAGTATTATTAACGTCTAATATAATATTTCTAATTTCCTCTGATATTTTAATTCCACCAGGTTCCCTAGTAGTAATATAATCTATATTATTCTTATTGAAATATTCGCATATAGCGTTTATTATTGTAGTCTTTCCACTACATTCTCCACCCTCAAAGGTGATAAATTTTTTCATATTCATTTTAATGCTCCCCTAAAATATAAATACATTATAAAAACATTTAATTATTATTTCAAGTTTTTAAAGAAATTCAAATCATATTAATTATAAACATTTGATCAAATTTGAAAATAATTACTTTTACTTCTAGAATATTTTAACATACTGATTAAATAATATCTATATAACTTTTATTAAATAAAAAATATATTTTTTTATTAAATATCTTTATTATTATTTAAAAATGTAATATCATATTATAGTAAAAAAATTATGGAGGAATTTAATAATGAAACCAATTAAAGAGGGAAAAGTAAGAGAAATCTATGATAATGGAGATAGCTTAATCCTAGTCGCAACAGATCGTATAAGCTGTTATGATGTTATTCTAGATAATACTGTTACTAATAAAGGTAAGGTTTTAACTCAAATGAGTAAATTCTGGTTTGATTTTACAAAGGATATTTGTAAAAACCATGTTATATCATTTGATGTAAATGATATGCCTGAATATTTCCACAATGAAAAGTTTGAAGGAAGAACATTAATGTGTAAAAAACTTGATATGCTTCCAATTGAATGTATTGTTAGAGGCTATATAACTGGTTCTGGTTGGGCTAGCTATCAAAAAAATGGTGAGGTTTGTGGTATAAAACTTGTAGAGGGCTTAAAAGAATCAGATAAGCTACCTGAACCAATTTTCACTCCTTCAACAAAAGCTGAAATAGGTGATCATGATGAATATATTAATTTTGATCAATGTGTTGAAATCCTTGATAAGCTATATCCTGGTAAAGGTTTAGCTTACGCAACAAAAATCAAAGATTATACTATTGCTATTTATAAGAAATGCGCTGATTACGCATTAACTAAAGGAATCATTATTGCAGATACAAAATTTGAATTTGGTCTAGATGAAAATGGAGATGTAGTTGTAGGTGATGAAATGCTTACTCCTGATAGCTCTAGATTCTGGCCAGCTTCAGAATACGCTCCAGGTAGAAGCCAAGCTTCATTTGATAAACAATTCGCTAGAGATTGGTTAACATCTAATAAGCATAATTGGAAGCTACCTCAAGAAATTGTTGATAAAACAATTGAAAAATATCTACAAGCATATAAAATGCTAACAGGCAAAAAATTAGATAAATAAGATTAAGGGCTACCCAAAAGGTAGCCCTTATCTATTTTTAAAAGTTTTGAACAATTATTTCAGCAATTAATAAAGGATTATTATTTTCCATATGAGCTTCCTTTATATCGTCCTCATATGACAAAATCATTCTATTTACTACTTCTTCATTAAAGCCATATTTAAGCAAATATTCCTTTACCTTATTCTTATATTCTATATAATCCATACACTACTCCCTCTATAAATAATTTATTAAATCAATAGCGTTCTTACACACTAAAGCTACCATACCCTTAATATCATCAGTAACATCTGTTAAATCAGGAATCATAACAACTTTACATGAAGCACCATAAGCACTTTTTATTCCATTAGGAGAATCCTCTATAGCTAATACCTCATTTGGTATAAGACCATAATGAGAACAAATATATTCATAAATATCAGGATATGGCTTACCTCTTTTTAATCCTTTAACAGATAATACCTCAGAAATATATTTATTTAATCCATAATATTCTAAATGTATATTAACCATATCTAAGCTTGATGATGTTGCGATAATAATAGTATAGCCTTTTTTTCTTAAATATTCAAATAACTCATAAATCCCCTTCTTTAAAGGAAATTTATTTATTTTAAGAGAATTATTCATTATCTCTCTTCTTTTTTCTCTAACAGTATTATAATTATCTATTCCATTAAATAATGAAGAGGCAATACTTTTATCACAACTTCTTAAGGATAATAATTCTTCATTACTTAGCTCATATCCATAATAAATACTAGCATCCTTCCAAGCCTTATAATATTCTCTTTCAGAATCTACTATTACTCCATCAAAATCAAAAATAATATATTTAGATTTACATAGCTCCATATTATTCACCTAATAATAAATTATATATTTTATCTATATCATTCTTTACAGCTAAACCACTACTAAAGGCAGTCGCACTACCTGAAGAAACACCATATTTTACTGAATCTATTAAATCATTACTATTTAAATATTTATATAAAAATCCAGCAATTAATGAATCACCTGCTCCTACTGTATTAATAACATTACCTTGTATAGATTTAATAAATGTAGGATTAATAGTATCCCCTAAAATTAAAGCTCCCTTATCCATTGAAATAATAACATTTTGAGCTCCCATACTATTTAATTTTTTAGCATGAAAAATAAGCTCATTATAATTTTCTATTTTAACATTAAATATTTCTTCTAGCTCTAATAAATTAGGCTTAACTAAAAAAGGATGATATACTAATGTATTAACTAAAGCCTTATTAGTGGTATCTACAATTACATTTACATTTTTATTTTGAATACTTTTTATAATATTTAAATATATATTACAAGATATACTCTTAGGAATAGCTCCTGATAACACCAAATAATCTCCATTCTTAATATTACTTATTTTATTTATTAATTCTTTAATATTACTATCATTAATTATTGGTCCTATTCCATTAATCGCAGTTTCAATTTCACTACTAACCTTTACATTAATTCTAGTTATACCATCAATATGAACAAAGTCATTAATAATCCCTATTTTCTCTAATTCTCTTTCAATATAATCTCCTGAAAAACCTCCTAAAAAGCCTAAAGCAGTACTTTTAATCCCCAAGTTATTAAGTACAATAGAAACATTAATTCCCTTTCCACCAGGAATATATTTTTCATTTCTACTTCTATTTATTTTACCAATTTCAAGCTTATCTAATTCCATTACATAATCTAAAGCTGGAGAAAGAGTTACAGTGTAAATCATATTTTCACCCCTAAATATAATTAGTACATTCTAATAATAAGTCTATTACAAAAATAATTAATATTCAATAGTTTAAAAGCTATATAAAAATATAATATTTCACCGAATACATTCTAATTAATACCGAATACATTACTTTTATATATTTTATATTTTAAATAAATATAATGTAAGCGGTGATAAAAATGGAAGTTATAAAAATAAAAAATTTAACTAAAAAATATAAATCAGCTTTAGCATTAAATAATATATCATTATCAATTCATGAAAATGAGCTATTTGGATTATTAGGTATTAATGGAGCAGGTAAAACAACATTAATTAAAATATTATCAGGATTAATAAATAGAACTAGTGGCAATGCTTATATTTATGATTATGATTTAGATCATATTGATAATATTAAAGAAATAATAGATATATCTCCTCAAGAAACAGCTATAGCGTTAAATCTAACTGTAATAGAAAATCTTAAATTCTTTCAAGGAATATATAATCAAAATGATAAAGAATATCTATTAGAAATTATTAATAGATTATCATTAAATAATGTTATTAATAAACAAGCCAAAACACTATCTGGAGGATATCAAAGAAGACTTTCAATCGCTATTAGCTTAATATCTAAGCCTAAAATATTATTCCTAGATGAACCAACACTAGGTCTTGATGTTATTTCTAGAAGAGAGCTTTGGAAAATAATAAAGGAATTAAAAAATAAAATAACAATTATATTGACATCTCACTATTTAGAGGAAATTGAAGAGCTATGTGATAGAGTAGCTATATTAAAGGATGGTAATATCTTAAAGGTTGGTAGTATTAATGATATTATTAATAATTCAAATGAAAAAAGCTTTGAAGATGCCTTTATTAAAATAATAGGTGGTGATTTAAAATGAAAACATTAGTATTTACTAAAAGAAATTTATTAGAATTAATAAGAAATCCTTTATTATATATATTCTCATTTTTATTCCCAATAGTAATGCTTATATTATTCGTAATAATAAAAAATAATATTATTACCTATATGCCTTTATTTGAATTAAATAGCTTAATTCCAGGTATAATAATGTTTTCCTTCTCATTTATTACATTAATGGTAGCTTTATTAATTTCTAAAGATAAATCACAAGCCTTTTTAAAAAGATTATTTACTTCTCCTTTAAAAGCTAAAAGCTTTATTATTGGTTATTTTATTCCTTATTTAATTATAGGAATAATTCAAGAAATAATATGTATTCTAACTGGATATATAATAGCAGCTATTACTAAAGAAGCCTATATGTCAGTACTATCATCTATTTGTCTATCATTAGAAATGCTACCACTATTAGCTATAAATATATTATTAGGAATCATTATTGGAATCACCCTAAGTGATAAATCAGCTCCAGCTATAACATCAATATTCATATCAATATCAGGTGTATTAGGTGGGGCATGGATGCCATTAGACTCAATGAAGAAACTAGAATCTATATCAGGCTATTTTCCCTTCTATTCTTCTGTCTATTTAGGAAGAATTATTACAAAAGCCTATCATACTCCTATTAATCAAGAAGATTATTTAAATCCAATTATTTATTCCTTTAATCCTTCAGCAATAAAATATATAATTGTTATAGGAATTTATTTATTAGTATTAATTATATCATCTATATTTATTTTTAAAAAAATGATGAAATCAGATAATTAATATAGAAGGGAGTATTTATGAAATGTAGTACCTTTATTGATAAGAATCATGAGGAAGAGGTATTAATATACGCTCATGAAAGAAATAATATAGTTTTAGAAATAGAAAGACTTACAAGTGATAATAAAAATATAATAGGTATTAATAATAGAGAAACTATAATATTAGATTTAAATATAGTTAATTGCTTTATATCAGAAAATAATAAGGTTTACGCATTAATAAATGATAAAAGGTATCAGGTTAAAGAAAAGCTATATCAATTAGTAGATTTATTAGGAAATAACTATATTAAAATAAATCAATCCTGTATAGCTAATATAAAGCAAATTAAAAGCTTTAAATCATCTATAGGTGGCGCTATTCTTGTTACATTTAAAAATAATTATTATGATTATATCTCAAGAAGAGAATTAAAGAATGTTAAAGAAAGGCTAGGATTATAATATGAATAAATATATAAAAGATTATTTATTAAGAGGATTAATATTTTCAGGATTTGGTCCTATAATATATGGAATTATATGCTTAATAATAGAATTAATAGGAAATTATAAAATTACAGGTATTCAAGTATTTTCAGGTATAATAACAACCTACATTATCGCATTTGTTCATGCAGGATCTAGTGTATTTCCTCAAACAGAAAATATAAGTAAGGTTAAAGCTTTATTTTTACAGCTTATAAGCTTATATTCAGTTTATACTATAGGATATTTATTAAATGGTTGGATTCCATTTAATATTATTGTATTTATAATATATAGTTCTTGTTTTATAGGTGGATTTTTATTAATTTGGTTAATTATTTATCTATCGACTAAAAGACAGGTAAAACTATTAAATGATAAATTATGTCAAAAAAATAATAATTAAAAGGTACTGAAAATGAATGGTTATCTAAAATCAAGGAAGCAACTGCAACTTTTAAATTAAAGGAGTAACATCAAAATAAAAAAAATAACAAATTTAAAATTCGAGGTTGTGAATATACATCTATAAAATTAATGGGTTGAAAATTTAAATAAAAATTAAAAAAATATAGGAATTAGTAACTACCTCCTTTTGGAAGTATTATTAATTCCTATTTTCTTATTTCTTTAAATTCTTAGGTAGCTACCTACCTACCAAACTACCTCAGTTTGGAAAGAGCCAAAAAAAGGCTATTAGAACCTATCACAATTCTAATAGCCTTTGTTGTATTACAACCTATTAATTTTATAGTTTCGTTCTCCCATACAACCCCTCCATTTTAAAGAGCCATAAGTTCCCCCTAAATTTGAAGAGGCCTATCCCCCTAATTTGAAACAGGGCCTTATTGATTAGTTCCTTTCTAAAAACTTGACGTATAGTAAACATTATATGGAATACAAAAATCATCTCCATTAAAACTAATATCAAAATTCAAGTCACATCCAATAGATTGAATATTTTCATTAGAAATATTAAAATCAATTTTTAAAATTATTCCATTTGTGTAATCTAATATATCTACTTTTTCTGAAAAATCTTTATATTCATAAGTAAAAAAATCATATATATCAGTATTATTTGGAATTATCGCATATGTAACATTTAATATTTCTATCATAGAATTATTAAATTCAACTCCATTTATAGTATAATTATTTTCACGCTCAATTTTCAAAAGTGAAGGATTGAATTTTATATAAAAATATTTGTTTTTTCTATCAACAACTAAATCACTATAGTTTGACATAGTAATCCCTAAATTAGTATTATTTGAATAGCTTCTAGGATATGGTGGTAAAGATTCATAACTAGTATTATATATTAATTCGATATTATATTTTATATCAACTTGAACATCATTTATAATGAATATAATTTTATCTATCTTAATGCTTTCCTCAAATGGCTTTAAGCAAGTAATTGATAATTTATGATTATAATCACCAACAATTTTTAAAATATTATCGTCAATTTCATTTTGAGAATTAGATATTACAGCTTTAATATAATAATTTTTATTGCTTGTATCAGATAAATAATTATTGAATTCAGTATTGTATTTAATAGAATTATTTTCAACATAAACAGTTTGTCCTTTTCCTATAAAATATATAAAATAATCAAAACAATTTTCAGCATTAATTATTCTAACATTGTTACATGATGTAATAAATATTGTACATAGTAATAAAAATAAAGTATAAAATATCTTTTTCATTTTTTTTATAATATAATCATTGTACTTAAGATTATATAATCTCCTCGTATAATATATTTGTATTAATTATTTAATGATGTTAATACATAAACATCTATTTAATATTCAATTATTATTGAATATATGTTAATATATTTTTAATAACACTGTGGACAATTATATTTTCTCTTCATATTGCTAATTATCTTTCTTATTCAGAATCCCTAATCAAGTATGAAACTGAAGTTTTGTGGTAAATCCTGTTACCACAACTAATTATGCTAAAGTATTAAGTAACCCTGATAAGAGTGATCAAGAAGATTCATATTCTCTTGCAGACTATGTTAGAAGCGGTCACACTAAAAATCTTAAGCCATAAAATAAAGTATAGAAAACTATAGAATTCATATACTTCAGCCCTTACGGTTAGTCTTTTATAGATTATAATTTCATTCTATTCTCCAATTAATAAAGCCTTACTATTTGGGGTATACATAAAACTAACTTATAATCTATTTAATATTTTTCATATCCTATTAGGCTTGTATTATAAGGATTAATCTTATTTAATGACACTTGCATCTTATGACATTTATTTTCCAATCTAAATATATATCTTGAATAATCAAGAGTATGAATCATCTCTATAATATGTCTTTTTTGCTTACTGATGGTAAGCTTTTTGGTGTTGGTAAAAAAATCATTTTTTACTTAACATTTTTACCAAATGCTTTTTTAAAAATAAAACTATGCTTCTACTAAAGAATAAGTATCTAAAATAATTGAATTTGTTAGACAAGTATAATGTAAATAATCAAACCAATTGTAATTGTTATTAAACCAAAACCAAGATTCTAAATACTGGAATTTAAAGATTACAGTAATAAATTCATAATAATGAGTTGTTTTTTTGAATAATTTGCATATGGTTTAAGATGACTACGATTAAAATCATATTCTAACGTAAATGCATTACCGCTCCCAAATCCAGCAGCAGCGTTAAAGAATTTTTTTATTCCTGCTTTTGCTTCAATTTTGAAAACATTGCCGCCTCTAACTTTCAATAAATTAATTATATTTTAATTATATCATAATTTTTTTACATTTCAAGGTAAATGTATAATTGTTTTTTTGTATTACACCCCTTTTTTATTCATGCTAAAAAAGGGGTTTCTTTCCAGATTTTAAATAATATGTACCCAATGTCAAGGACACTTATAAAAAAGGTGTAATTATTTGTGTATTTATTATCATTCCCTAGGAAATGAAAAACTGAATATTTAATTGGAAGCTAATTGTATAGATTGACAATTAGTTTCTTTTTTATGTAGAAGTTGTATACCTCCTCCTAATAGATATATTCTATATTCAACTGGAGTTCGTTTATTTAAATCCCATTGATATCTGTAATTGTTGTAGTAATCCATATAATCATCAATTTCTAATTTGCATTCATCAAAGTCCATACAGTCTTTAATTTTAAGTTCATCTTTCATATGTCCAAAGAAGGACTCTTGTGGAGCGTTATCCCAACAATTTCCCCTTCTTGACATAGATTGAATTATATCTAAGTTTTTAAGGAGTTTTTGATAAGCTATTGAAGTATAATGACAGCCTTGATCAGAATGAATTAATGTTTTGCTTGTTAGAAGATCACCATGTTCTTGAATCAATTGATTTACAGTATCTAATACGAAGTCTATATATAAATTCTTTGATACTTTATATGCTAAGATTTCTCTAGTTGCTGCATCTTTAATTGTAGATAGGTAAGCCTTAGTCTTATTAGGTCCATAATAAATATATGTTATATCAGTTAATAAATGTTCACCTGGAGTTGCTTCATAAAACTCTCTATTAAGAATGTTATCATGATAATTATTTGTTGCTATTGCCTTCTGCATACGTCTATATGGATTTGCTTTCCTAATTGGGCATATAAGCCCAAATTTCTTCATTAAACGTCGTATTTTCTTTAGATTCATAATTATATTAAATTGACGTTCTAACGTCATTTTAATTGATCTAGAGCCCTTTTTACGATTCTTAAAGTTATAAGCTTTAAGAATCAATTCAAAATCCGCTTGGTCTTTTTCTTCGCGTAGAAGATAGGCCTTACTCGTTAATTTCTTTACGTAACTATAATATCCTGATCTTGAAACTCCAGCTGTACTACATAGCCAACGTATATTTAATTTATTTTTATGCTTTTGAACCATTGTATAAATTATTTTGAAGATTTCTTTTTCTTTGACTTTGCCTTCCAATTGGCCTCCCTCTGGGCCTTTTTGAGGAGGAATAGATATTCCACCTTAGCTTTTAAAAGCTCAATCTCCTGTTTTTGTCGTTCAATCAATTCGTTACAGTTCACTCGTAAATAGGTAGCTGGTTTGGGGATGTTGGTTAAAAAGTTATCCACATTCCCTTTTTTTTGA
>CAKQBG010000041.1 GCA_934216145.1 uncultured Anaeroplasma sp. | reverse complement strand
AAAAGAGGTATTAAATCATTGCCTACCTCAATTTTTAAGAGGGTAACTACCTACCTACCTCAGAATTTAAAGAACCTGAATTTAATTCTATTTTCATATTCTTTTTTTTTATATATTGTGTTAAAATTATTTTAAGTTCGTGTTTTCGGAGGCAAATATGAGAATAATACATACAGCCGATCTTCATTTAGATTCTTCTTTGTCAACTAATCTTGATTCTAATATTCAAAAGGAAAGAAGAAGAGAATTACTTTATAATTTTGAAAGATTAATAAATTATGCTATAGATAATGGAATTCATATCATTTTAATATCTGGAGATTTATTTGATAAGAATAGAATATCCTTAAAGACTAAATCTTACATTCTAGGATTGATTGAAGAAAATAGTTCAATTGATTTTTTTTATGTAGCTGGAAATCATGATGAAGAATCATTTTTGCTTTCGATAGATAATATGCCAAAGAATCTAAAGGTATTTTCTGATACCTGGACAAGCTATTCTTATGATGAATTTGATATAACTGGAATTAATTTTAATGATGTAAGTGAAAAATATATGTATGATACCCTATCATTAAAAAAAGATAAGCTTAATATTGTTATGATACATGGGCCAATTGATGGCGAAGGAAAAATAGATCTTTCTAGATTGAAGAATAAAAATATTGATTATTTAGCATTAGGTCATATTCACAATTATCAACATGAAAGCTTTGACACTAGAGGAGTTTATGTATATCCGGGCTGTTTAGAGGGTAGAGGCTTTGATGAAATTGGTAAAAAAGGATTTTCATTAATTGATATAAGTAATTATAATTTAACATCTCAATTTGTAGAATTTGCGAAAAGAACTTTATATAATTTCGATATTGATATTACCGATTTAGAATCTTGGACTGAAGTGAAAAGACAGGTTACAAAGACAATTAAGAATGTAAGCCAAGAGGATATTATTCAAATAGCTTTAAAGGGATTTTATGATTTAGATTTAATTAAGCAAACAGAAAATTTAGAAGAAAACCTTAAGGATAACTATTATTTTGCTAGAGTTATTGATAAATCTAAGCTTAAAATTAATCCAAAACAATATGAGAATGATATTTCTTTAAAGGGAGAATTCATTAGAAATGTATTAAGCTCTAATTTTTCTTCTGATAAAAAAAATAAAATAATTGAATATGGTATTAAAGCTCTAATGAAGGAGGAAATTTGATATGAAACTATTAAGTGTTTATATTGATAATTTTGGTAAAATATCTAATTTCACATATGATTTTTCTTCTACATTAAATACTATATATCAGGAAAATGGTTGGGGTAAAACTACTCTAACAATATTCATAAAATCAATGCTATTTGGATTAAATAAACAGGATCGAATTAAATATACACCATGGAAGAATATAACAAGTTTTGGTGGTGGACTGGTAATTGAGGTTGATGGAAAGCAATATAAAATAGAACGTCAATTTAATCCTAAAAAGTCTTCATTAGATACATTTAATATTTATGATTTAAAATCTGGAGTTGAGCTTAAGGATTTTGATTCTAATGTTGGAGAGAAATTTTTAAATCTAAATGAGGATTCATTTGAAAGAAGTATTTATATTCCTGAATATGAAATTGATGATGGCTTTGGTAGTGATATTGAAGCTAAGCTTGCAAATTTGATAGGTGGTACTGATGATTCTGAAAGCTTTGATGATGCTTGTCTAATTCTTACAAATCGTATGCATCAAATTAGATTTAATAGCAAAAAAGGTATAATTATTGATAAGAAAAAAGAAATGCAAGATATTGAAGCTGAAATTGATGATTGTATTAATAAGGTTGCAGGTATTACTTTAATTCAAGAAGGCCTTGAAATAAAGAATAAGGAATTAATTAAATTAAATGAGGAAAAGAAAAAAATAAATCAAAAAATAATTGATTATACAAAGGCTCAGGAGAGTCAAACAAAGCTTGCGGTATTGAAAAAATATGAGGATGATGTTAATTTAACTAAGGAAAAGCTAGATAAAAATAATGAAATATTTAACAATAATGAATTAACAGTTGAAGAATTGATGAATATAAGAACTAAAAATAAAGAGCTTATGTCATTAGAAAGAGAATATAACTGGGTTAAAGAAAAAAATTCAAGTGTATACGAAAGATTAAATCAGCTTGAGGAATCCTTAGCTAAATATGAAATTCCTACTGCTATAGATTTAGCTGCTATAGGTAAAAAAATTGAAAAGTTAAATAATATTAAAGGTATTATTTCAGCTCACGAAAAAGAACCAGAAAAGCATAAACCTATTTTAGCTATTACATTTACAATTATAAGCTCTATTATTTTACTTGCTGGATTTGGTATATTTGGTTATTCATTTTTTACAGAGGGAGATACATCAATATTATTTAAGCTTATTGGCGTTTGTGTATTAATTGTTTCTGTTTTAGGATATATATTATCTTTAGTATTTTTCCTTGTTAATTCTAGTAAGAATCAGCCTAAGGGGTTAGATCAGGTTAAATCATACGATTATGAATTGCGGTCAACCGAAGAAGAAATTAGAGCCTTTTTCTCTAAATATCATATTTATTCTAATGATTATTCAAATAATTTATATACCGTTAGAAGTAATGCCCAAAAATATTCAGAATTAAAAGCTGAATATGATGAGAAAAATAAAGAGAGATTAGCTAGAGAAGCTAAAATTAATGAATTAAGTAAAGAGGTTAATGATTTCTTAACTAGATTTAATACTACAGCTTTAAGTACAGAGGAAAAGATTGGTGAGCTTAATACTCATTTAAGAAATAAAAAGGATATCGAAGCTAATTTAAATGCTAAAATAAATTATATTAATAAATATATTATTGAAAATAATTTAAATTCAAAGAATTCATTTGTTGAAATAGATGTTCATGCTTTAAATGTACAGATTGAAAAGCTTGATGCTGAAATAGCTTTAATAAATGAAGAGAAAACATGTGATTCTAATAAAATCATTGAGTTTGAAGCTGATATTCAAAAGCTTGATGAATTGAAGTGCAAATATGAAATGCTAAATAATGAGGCAAAGAAGCTTGATGAGGAATATCGTTTATTAGATACTACATTAGAAATGCTTACTAAATCTCAAAATTCATTATTAGAAAAATATGTTCAACCTATGAAGAAGAGTATTAATAAATATGTTAAACTAATGTTAAATAACGATGAATATAATATTGATACTGATTTTAAATTTCAATTTGTTACTGAAAATGGCTTAAAGGATTTAGATTTATATTCTAGAGGATTACAGGCTATTATATCTTTATGTATGAGACTTGCGTTAATTGATTGTTTATATCCTAACGAGAAACCTTTTGTAATATTCGATGATCCTTTTGTGAATTTTGATGATGAAAAGCTTATATTATGTAAAAAGCTTATTAAAACTGTATCAAAGAAATATCAAATTATCTATTTTACATGTCATGATTCTAGAAAAATTTAAACAATACTATTAATTTGTTTAAAAACTATTAATTAGCATTTACTTTAAATTTAATAATGATATAATTAATTAAGGAGGTTAAGTTTTAATGAAAAAATATATTGGTTTATTAGTTGATTTTGTTGCATTCATTGTTGCAGGTTGTTGTTTTATCGCAATGACAGGCTCTTGTGTTAATGTAACAGCATTTAAGCAAACTTCAAGCGCTGGTAATGCATATAACTTAATTGGAAATGGAGGAACATTATATATTGTTGCATTAGTTTTATTAATTGTTGCATTAGTATTAATAGCTTTTATTGCATTCTTAGATGCTACAAAAACAAAGCTTTCATGTAAGAAATATATGTGCTTTTTAGCAGCATTAGTATTAATCGCTACTGGAGTATTTTTCTTATTAGCTGTTCCATGCTTAAATTCATTAACGACAATTAACGGTGTTTCAATTTCTTCATATGCAAATCCATCATTAGGAATTGGTGCTATTTTTAGTGCAATTTTAGCATTCGTTGCTGCTTTAGTTATTCTTGTTAGACCATTTGTATCTAAAAAGTAATAATATTAAATTAACTCAATTTTGTATTCTATGAATATGAGATTGAGTTTTTTTTGTATATTTATTTTTATATTTCAAATAATATGAATGGTGTTAATATGAAATATAAAATGAAAAAAATAATTAAGGATGAAAGTGAAAACGAAAGTAATGATATTATTTTTATCCCAGAAAGATTAATTAATGCATCTTATGATAAAGAGGAAGCTAAAGAAATATGGATATTTGATGATGATTATTTAACAAATTATAATGAAAAATAAATTATTCTTAATCTTCTTATTTATTAGATAATGGTGTATAATAGTTTTAATTCGGAGGTTTACAATGAAAAATTACACTAAAATAAAAGAAGAATATATAGAACAAATTCAATCAAAAGTCACTTTATACTCACATGATAAAACTAAAGCTAGAGTATGTACTATTGAAAATGATGATAGAAATAAGGTGTTTTCTATTGCGTTTAGAACAGCACCTATTAATTCAACAGGATTAACTCATATACTAGAACATTCAGTATTATGTGGTTCTAAAAAATATCCAGTTAAGGATCCATTTGTTGAGCTTGTTAAAAGCTCATTAAATACTTTTTTAAATGCCTTTACATTTCCAGATAAGACAATGTATCCATGTGCTAGTCAAAATGATAAGGATTTTAAAAATTTAATGAGTGTATATATGGATGCAGTATTTTATCCTCAAATTTATAATCATGAGGAAATATTTCTTCAGGAGGGTTGGAGATATGATATTAAAAACCCTGAGGATGAAATAAAAATCAATGGTGTTGTTTATAACGAAATGAAAGGTGCGTTCTCTGATCCTCAACAAATATTATTGAGGGTTATTATGCATTCTTTGTATCCTGATACACCATACGGATTTGAATCAGGAGGAGATCCTAAATATATTCCTGATTTATCATACGATGAATTTTTGAAATTTCATAGTGAATTCTATCATCCATCTAATTCCTATATTTTAATTTATGGTGATTGTGATATGTCAGAAAGAATGGATTGGCTTGATAAGGAATATTTAGCTAATTTTGAATATAACGCTTTTAATACCTCAATCCCATATCAAGCACCATTTAATACACCTAGAGTTGTTAACGAATATTATCAAGTTGATAAATCTACTCCACTTGAGAATAAAACTTTCTTTTCTTATAATGTATCCTTCCCAACAACCCTAGAACCTAAGCTTATGCTCGCAATGGGAATTCTTACTACTATTCTATTAGATAATCCAGGGGCCCCACTTAAGCAAGCATTAATTGATAATGGTATTGGAGATTCAATTGATTCTATGTTTGATGATGGACTTTTACAGCCAATTTTTTCTATCATGGTATCTAATTGTAATGATGAGTATAAAGAAAAATTTATTTTAATTATTGATAGTGAATTAAAGAAATATGTAGAAGAAGGATTAGATCATGACGCGATATTATCATTAATTAATTATCAAGAATTTAAAGCTAGAGAGGGTTTATTTGGTAGATTCCCTAAGGGCTTGAATATTGAAATGGCTTGTTTATCATCATGGCTATATGATGATTTAGATTGTACTAGTAAGGTTAATGATTTAGCTTTATATGATGAATTAAGAGAATCTTTAAATGAAAACTATTTTGAAGATATTATTTCTAAATATCTAATTAACTCTAATCATAAATCATATGTATATTTAAATCCATCTTATGATGTACAGGATAATCAGGATTTAAAGCTAAAGGAAAAACTTGCTGAATACAAGGCTTCATTATCTAGTGATGAATTAAATGAATTAATTTTAAAGAATAAAAAGCTTTTAGAATATCAGAATAAAGAGGATTCAATAGAGGCTCAAAATTCACTTCCAAGGCTTGAACTGGAGGATTTATCTATTGAAGCTGAAAAACTTAATTTAGAGGTAAAAAATGAGCCTTATGAGACACTTGTTTCTGATTACTTTACTAATAATATTTGTTATATTAAATATTATTTTAATATTGATCATTTGAATATATTAGATTGTAAGTATTTATCATTATTAACCTCATTATTATCTCAAATGTCTACTAAAAAATTAAATTATAAGGATATGGTAAAGGAACTTCAAAATAAGACTGGCACATTATCATTTGGTCTTGTTCCATATCATACTATTGAGCGTGAAGCTAAGCTTTATTTTTCTTGTTGTTACTCTTCAGTTGATAGTAAGCTTAATGATGCAAGTGAGCTAATTAATGATATTATCTTTAATACAAGTTTTGATGATTATAAGAGATTAAAGGAATTAATTTCTGAGCTTACTTCTAATCAGGAAATGAGTATATCTAGTAGAGGACATTCTGTTAGTCTTGTAAGAGCTTCTAGCGCATTTGATGAATCCTCAAGAATTTTAGATGCTACAGGCGGTATAGAGTATTTAGATTTCTTAAAGAATATTGTTAATAATTTTGATGATTTAAAAGAAGAAGTTGTTTTTAAAATGAAAAATATTCTTAATAGTATTTTATCTAAGGATAGATTTATTCTTGGTTATGTTGGACAAAAGGATTTATATTTAACGAATAAGAATATTTTTGATAATTTTTATTCTTTACTAAATAATGATCATTTTGAAATAGAGTCTAAATTTAAGGAAACTAAAATAGAAGAGGCTATTATAGCTCCATATAATGTTAATTATGTAGCTAGAGCAGGAAAAACTAATACTTCATTTAATGGAAGTTTCTATGTATTAAATAATGCTTTAAGTATGGATTATTTATGGAATGAAGTTAGAGTTCATGGTGGTGCTTATGGATGTATGCTTAGAACTGCTTCATATGGACTTATTGGCTTTACTTCTTATAGAGATCCTGAGGTTTCTAAAACTAATGATGCTTATGAGGGAGTAATTAACTATATTGATAATTTCAACTTTAGTGATGATGAGCTATTAAAGTTTAAAATTGGTGCGATTGGTTCTCTTGATTCTGTTTTACATCCTTCCGCAAAGGGCTTAAAGGCTCAAAGTGCTTATTTAGCACATTCAAGCTATGAGCTTGATTGCAAATTACGTAAAGAGCTAATTAATACTACTAATGAGGATATTAGAGCTTTAGGTAAATCATTTAAGGAAGCATTAGAATATAATGATATTTGCGTTTTAGGTAATAAGAATAAGATAGAAGAAGCAAAGGATTTATTTTCTAACATTAGAAATTTAATTAAATAATATAAATTATATAAATTATATTTAAGTGTAGTCATAGTCAATAATTTTAAAAATTATATTTAAGATTGTGCTTTTAGATAAATGAAAAAGGTTTACAGAAAATCAATCTATAAACCTTTTTATTTATAATTTTAGTTTACTATGAAAATAACAACAGAAAGATATATTTAAGATGTTAAATTCATAAGTTCAAGCTTAGCTTTTTTATATCTATATTTTGATAGCGTTGATTATTCTTAATATTTTTTGCATAACTCATATATTACTTCAGCACTACCATGTATTGAATATTATAGGCTTCATTATATATACTTCATTATATATACAAAAGTGTCGAAATTGATTTGGAAATACGTACTAATATTTTATATAATCTTGTTAGTTTGATACAAATTTTATCTTTATTAATGGTACAAAGGTCATTAAAGCTTATTAATGATAGAAAAGAATAAAAATCATTATCGTAATGATTATATATTGATATAGGAATGAATCTGAAGTAGTAAATACTTAGAATAAATAAGGCGTGACTTTTGGGCCACGCTTTACTTATTCTATATTATTGGATTTGAAGTGATTTGTAATTATAATATTGGTCTTTTGAAATAGCCCTTTGTTGAATTAGTAGCTTTTACATTTTCACCATTTAATTTATTTTTAGCACTAGTAATTATATTAATTACTTCATCATAATTTTCAATTGTGAAGTTAAATCTTAATCTTTTAGCATAAGGAGTTATTTCATTTAAATTTGGTATTAAATTTAATGGTAAAGAATTTAATAGACTTGTAATACAATTTTTTCTTATTGTTTTAAATTCACTAAATTCATCCTTTAAAGTATAGCTATGATTACTACAATCACCACATTCACCATATCTTTTTAATGGACAATATTTAAGAGTCATTAATGTCTGATATCCATAAATAATAAATTCAATTGGTGGAGAAATAGAATATTTTTTCTTATAGCTATTATGGATATTAATTAATTCCTTTGAATCAACTTCAGGACTTAATGTAACATATTTAGCATTATTTTCTAATAGAAAGTGTATTGCTTCAGAATTAATTACATTAAAGCTTGAATCAGTAATTATATCCTTTTTATCACTATAATAATAGATTCCACCATAATTACCTACTAATACATAATTCTCATCAAAATTAGGATAATTTGAATTAACATAAGAACTATAGTTATTAAAATAAATAGTTTTTAAGCCTATATCCTTACAAGCGTTATATTGTTCTTTAGTAGTACAATAGGCTGTTAGCTCTAAATCATAGTTAGCATAATTAATAGTTTTTTTAGTAATTGTAGGCTTTTTTAATATTCTTTTTCCTTGGTAGTATTCCATTATACTATTAATTAGATTTCTTCTAGCTTCATTTATTCCTGCTACATTTAAAAATAAATTATCATCTATATATAAATCAATAGAATCTAAAAAGAATGGAGTTTCATTAAGCTTATTTAAATTTTTAAATAATGATTCCTTAGTTATTGATTGACTTTTAGCTAAAGAAAGAATATTTGTAGATTCTCCTTGGAAGTAGTTATCATCTATTGTTGAAGAAAGTACTAATGGAGAGCCTTCCTTACCATAGACATCTATTGTTAAAGGTATTTTTTTATTACTATAATTACTTGTTTCAATAGTAGAATCAAGCATTTTATAGATTTTACTATTAATAGGGAAATCCTTATAAATATTTAAATAACATTCATTTATACCTTTATCTATTTCCTTATTATTTTGATTATAGATTTTATCTATAGTAAAAAAATAATCATCATTAGTTCCTTCGATTCTAATTCTATCAGAAATATTTAATGGTCTAGTTAGAACTATTTCAGTTAGTTTATCTCTTTTTCCCTTTATATATCCAATATAAGCTCCTTCATTAGCCTTTTTATTAATATCAACAATATTTCCCTTATCCTCATTAAAGATAAATCCTTTTGAATAAGCTCTATGAAATACAGTATCAAGCTTTGTAAGCTTATAATTAGGATTATCAATTTTATTACGAATCTCACTTGTGACAGTTTTAACATATTCTGGAGATTTCATTCTACCTTCAATTTTAAGAGAATCTATACCTAAATCAGTTAATTCTTTAATTTTAGGTACAGTATTTAAATCCTTCATTGAAAGCATAAAGCCTTTATCCTTAAGCCTTCCATCCTTGTATAGAGAATATTCTCTTCGACAGTTTTGACTACATCTACCTCTATTTCCACTTCTTAAAGTTAGAATAGAAGAAAGAAGACAACCTCCACTATAAGAAACACATAGAGCTCCATAGATAAATACCTCAAGTGGCATTTTAGAGTTAGCTTTTATTTTTCTTATTTCATCAAGAGAATCCTCTCTTGCTAGAACGCATCTATCTACACCAAAATTTTCAAAGAATTTAACATCATATAAATCCTTTATTCCTGCTTGAGTTGATATATGACATTCCATCGGTGAAAGGTAAGATTTTATATAAGAAATTAGTGCGTTATCACAGGTAATTATACCATCTACACCTATTTCATATAATTCATCTAGGAAGCTTTTACAATCACTAAGTTCCTCTTCCTTAATAATAGTATTTACTGTTACATATATTTTTTTATTATTTACATGACTATATGTTAGTGCTTTTTTTAGTTCATCTATAGTAAAGTTTTTAGCATATGCTCTAGCCCCATATTTATTACAGGCTAGATATACTGCATCAGCCCCATTATAGATTGCTTCTATAAAAGCTTCAAAGGAACCAGCAGGAGCTAATAATTCACTTTTCATTATTTTACCTCGTATGTCCAACCAAATTCATCCTCAATAATACCATTTTGAATTTGAGTTAATGTATCATATAGCATTTGAGAGATTTTACCAATTTTATTAGTTTCAAAGAAAATTTCATCCTTATAGGCTAATGTACCGATAGGTGAAATAACTGCAGCAGTACCAGTACCAAAAGCCTCGGATAATCTATTTTCCTTACTTGCCTTTATTAATTCATCAATTGATAAATGTCTTTCTTCAACTGTATAGCCTTTTTTCTTTAAAAGCTTAATCATTGAATCTCTTGTAACCCCAGGTAATACAGAACCTTCAAGAGGGGCAGTAATGATCTTATCATCAATAACAAACATTGCGTTCATTGTTCCAACCTCTTCAACATATTTATGATGTACTCCATCAAGCCATAATACCTGAGAATAGCCTTTTCTTTCTGCCTCCATTTGAGCTAGAATAGAAGAAGCATAGTTGCCTCCACATTTCGCAAAGCCAGTTCCACCCTTAACAGCTCTAACAAGCTTATCCTCTACATAGATTTTAACAGGCTTTAAGCCTTCCTTGTAATAACTACCAACAGGAGAAAGTATAACCATAAATTTATAATGCTCAGCATCATGAACACCTAGCTTTGGTTGATATGCGAACATAAATGGTCTTATATATAATGAAGTATTAGGTAATGTTGGGATCCAATCACTTTCAAGCTTAACTAAATCATTAATAGCTTGAATGAAATCTAAAACTGGAAGCTCGGGCATTCCTAATCTTTTATTTGAATTTTGAAATCTAACTGCGTTCATATCAGGACGGAATAATAATATTCTACCATCCTTAGTTTTATAAGCTTTTAAGCCTTCAAATGTTTCTTGGGCATAATGTAGAACTAAACAAGCAGGATCAAATGGAATTGGTCCATATGGTAATATTTGTGGATTAACAAAGCCCTTATCCTTATACCAATCCATCATAAACATATGATCAGTATAATAGTTGCCAAAGCCTAGATTGTTCATATCTGGCTTTTCTTTTTTTTCTTTTACAAGTTCATATTTAATATTTAACATATGATCTCCCCCTATAAATAAAAAATATAGCATAATTATATACCCAAGTTTTATTTTTTTAAATAAATTATTGCATTTTAATAACGTTTTTTTTACAATATATTTGAGGTGCTTTATGAGTATATTTTTTTATAATATTTTTGGTATTATTATAGGAGTAGTAATAATAGTATATTTATTATCAAATCTAAAATATAATAAGAAACTATTTACAATTATTTCTTTTATATTAGGAGTAGCCTTAATAGGTATTGGAATATATGGCTTTTTCATTCCTAGTAATTTAGATTTTATAATTATTATCATTTTATTAGCTTTAGCTGTATTATTAATATTAGCTAGTATATTCTTAAACAGTAAGAGTAATGTAAAGAAAAAAAAGTAATGTAATAGCTAATGCAGCTATTATTTTATTTTTTAATAAATGAAATATCGATATATTCTCATCTAATGCGATTATTTGAAATATTATCGAAATGCCAGAAAAAACTAATGAGGATACAACTAAAAGTGTTTTTTCAATTGTTGATTCAATATTTATTTTATTTAATTCAATAAGCCCTGTCATTATTTCAATGTAGGGGCTTATTTTTTTATATTCTATTAGATTTTGAATATAACTAAAGAAAATACACATACCTAATATTGTAAATAAAACTTTAAAAGCATTTAATATTGAATTTTTTATTAACGATATTTGAGTTTGTTTTTGAGGAATATAGTTTAATTCCACATTTGTTCCTTTATTATGCTTAAATAATAGGAATGAGATAAGAATATTAAGAAATAGATAAAGAAAGATATTAATATTATTAAGTCTTAATATGTAAATAGTATAGGATATTGATAGTGTAGAGAATGAATAAATAATATTATATCCTTCCTCCTTTGATATTAAATTATTTTTAATTGAGTTAATAATAATATAGGTAGATGATGGGGAACCTAGAAGAATTGATATTATTATAAGATTTAGAGTTAATGGAGAATTAAAGTGAAATATTTTATTATAAAATTTATAGCTTTTTAAGAGAAAAAGCTCATAATAATAGCTATTATTGATTAGATCTAATAGAATCATACTAGGAAATAATATAGGATATAGATTATTAAAGAAGGTAGTAGTTGTGGATATTACTAATGATTTTGATAAGTTAGGGTCTATTAAAGTTAAAATAAAAAGAATTATATAGAGAATTAACATATTATCACATTAAAATTTATTCCTTTAATATAATATTTATTCAATGATTTTGTTAAAAAAATAATCATTCTTGATTTTGTAAAAAATGATTAGTATAATAAAATTAATTTGTTAAAATAGCTTAGCTATTAATCTGTGTTAAGGAGGAAAGAAAATGGAAAATAACGAAAAGAAGAAGCTAATTGAAATTAAAGATTTAACAAAGGAATTTAATGGTAATATTGTTTTAAAGGGTATATCTTTAGATATATATGAAAATGAGTTTGTTACCTTTTTAGGACCATCTGGATGTGGTAAGACTACTACATTAAGAATTATAGGAGGATTTGAAAATCCAACCTCAGGTGAGGTATTATTTGATGGTAAGGATTTACTTAGTATTCCCCCATTTAAGAGATTAACAAACACTGTTTTTCAAAATTACGCATTATTCCCTCATATGAATGTATATGATAATGTTGCGTATGGACTTAGAATTAAAAACAATATGAATTTATTTAATAGGTTCAAATTATACCTAAAAAAGAAAAAGGATCCTAATGTTAAAAGCTATAAGGAAATTGAAAAGGAAATAAGTGATAAAGTTTTAAGAATGTTGAAGCTTGTTAATTTAGAGGGCTTTGAGAAGAGATATGTATCTAAGCTTTCTGGTGGACAACAACAAAGAGTCGCGATTGCGCGTGCACTTGTTAATGAGCCTAAGGTTTTATTACTTGATGAATCATTAGGAGCTTTGGATTTGAAGCTAAGACAGGAAATGGAATATGAGCTTAAGCAAATTCAAAGAAATTTAGGTATTACATTTATTTTTGTTACTCATGATCAGGAAGAAGCTTTAACAATGTCTGATAAGGTTGTTGTTATGAATAATGGTGAGATTCAACAGGTTGGTACACCTATTGATATTTATAATGAACCTGCTAATAGATTTGTTGCGAACTTCATTGGTAAATCTAATATTATTGATGGAATAATGAAGCATGATTTACTATGTCATTTTGATAATAGAGATTTTGTTTGTGTTGATAAAGGCTTTAAAGAAAATGAAAATGTTGATATAGTAATTAGACCTGAGGATATTGATATAGTTAAACCTAATGAAGGATTTATGAATGGCGTTGTTATTAGTGAAACATTTAAGGGTGTTCATTATGAGATTACAGTTGAAACAGAATTTAGGGAGTATTTAATTCATACTACTGATTTTCATAGTGTTAATGAGAATGTTGGTATTACCTTTACACCTGATGATATCCATGTAATGGAAAAGATGGAGTGGTAGTATGAAAAAGAAGAAATTTAATGGCTATACACCATTTTTAATTCCATATATTTTGTTATTAGTTGTTTTTATTGTACTTCCAATGATTTTTATTGTTACCTATTCGGTATTAGATAAAACATCATCACTACCTATTTACACTTTTAAGATTGAGAATTATACTCAATTCTTTTCATCATGGATTTATATGAAGTGTATTGGAAAAAGCTTATATTTAGCATTAGTTTCAACTATTATATGCTTATTAATTAGTTATCCTATTGCGTATTTTATTTCAAAAAGAAAGCCTGAAACTCAGGGCGTTTTAGTATTATTAATTACTGCTCCTATGTGGATCAATATGTTATTAAGAACACTCGCAATCAAGCAGGTATTAGATGGACCTATTTTAAAGCTAGTTCAGCTATTTAATCCTGATATTACAATTCTTATTGGTAATGATTTTTCAGTAATATTAGGTATGGTTTATAATTATATTCCTTATATGTTATTACCTATTTATACAATTTTATCTAAAATAGATCATAAATTAGTTGAAGCATCTACTGATTTAGGTGGTAAAAGTGGACATACATTTCTGCATGTTATTTTTCCTTTATCACTTTCAGGTGTAGCATCAGGATGTACTATTACCTTTTTATCAAGTGCGACAACTATTACAATTACTAAATATTTAGGTGAAGGTAGATATTTCTTAATTGGTAATTTAATTGAAACTGAATTTATTACTAATTCAAGATGGGGCTTTGGTAGTGCTATTTCCTTAATATTATTAATAATTATTATGATTGTTATGTGGGGATTCAATCGTATTGGTTATAGTGAGGAGGAAAGCATATGAAAAGCTCTAAAGCAAAGATTTGGTCTAAAATATTAATGATTTTATTTTTTATTGCTTATTATTTACCTTTATTAAGTATTGTTATTTTTAGTTTTAATGATGCTAAAAGTGTTACACATTGGGGTGGATTTACATTTGATTGGTATAAGGATTTATTCACTAATACTAGATTGATTGAAATTATCTTTATGACTCTATTAATTGCGGTTGTTTCAACTATTATTTCTATTATAATTGGTACACTTGGCGCAATTGCCTTAACTAAAACGGGAAGGAAGTTTAGGAAAGCAATATTACAGGTTAATAATTTACCTATTATGAATCCTGATATTGTTACAGCTATAGGTTTATTATTATTATTTGTTTCATTAAGTGTAGAAAAAGGCTATGTAACTATGCTTATTGCCCATATTTCCTTCTGTACACCATATGTAGTTGTTACAGTATATCCTAAGCTTAAGAGCTTGAATCCTAATTTAATGGAAGCATCAATGGATTTAGGGGCTAAGCCATTAAAGGCTATTAAAAGTGTTTTATTACCTCAAATGAAGGAATCAATTTGGGCTAGCGCGGCTATTAGCTTTACAATGAGCTTTGATGATTTTGTTATTTCTTATTTTACAGGTGGTTCTAAGCTTAATATTTCTACTTATTTATATACAGAGGCTAAGAAGATTAATCCTACTATTAATGCTTTATCTACTATAATTATGCTTATTATTGTGTTAAAGATTGTTTTTGATAAAATTAAGGATAGGAGGAAAGCAAATGAAGAAGATTCTTAATTGTAGCTTATTATTTTTATCTATATTCTCACTTGCTAGCTGTAGTAATTCCTATACTGATGCGTTAATGGTATATAATTGTGGAGAATATATTGATCCTGATTTAATTAATGAATTTGAAAATGAATTTAATTGTAAGATTAATTATGTTACCTTTGATTCAAATGAAACTGCTGTAACTAAAATGCAAACGGAAGCATTTGATGTTGTTGTACCATCAGATTACGCTATTGAGCTATTAAAGGAAAATGATATGCTACAAGAGATTGATTGGTCAAGAATTACTGATTTTACTATAGATATGTTAGCTGATCCTGTTATTGAAATATTAAAAATGTTAAAGAATCAAGAAAATGGATTTGATTTTTTGAAATATTCTGTTCCTTATTTTTTTGGAAACGTTGGAATTTGTTATGATAAAAATAAGGTTAATGAAGAGGATATTCTTGAGGGATGGAATATATTACATAATGAGAAATATATGAATAAGGTCGCTTATTATGATTCCTCAAGAGATGGCTTTATGGCTGCATATAAGGCGCTTGGTTATTCTATGAATTCTACTAATTTAGATGAGACAGAGGAAGCTTATAATTGGATTTTAGAAATTAGAAATAAAACTAATTGTGCTTTTAAAACTGATGAGCTATTATCAGAAATGCCTGATGGTAAATATGCTATTTCTTTAATGTATTCAGGAGATGCAATTTATTCTATGATGGAAGAAAATGATAATGTTGATTTAGATTTCTATGTTCCTGAAAATGGTACTAACGTTTTTGTTGATGGCATGGTTATTCTTAAAAATGCGAAGCATGTTGATATGGCTTATAATTTCATTTCATTTATGCTAAGACATGAAAACGCAGTTGCAAATTCTGTATATGTTGGTTATGCAAGTCCAGTTAAAAGTGCTTATTTAGAGGCAGTTACTCCTGATGGAGAATTTTATGATTATAAGGATTATTATGAGGTTACTATTCATGAAAATGATGAAATATATCGTTATAATCCAAAAATGACAATTCTTCTTAATGATTATTGGACAAGGCTTAAGCTTTCTTAATTATGATTAGATTAGCAAATATTTCTGATATTGATGAGATTATGGATATTTATAAAATCTCAAAAGAAATAATGGATGGTATTGGTAATAATACTCAATGGAATAATGGATATCCTAATAAGGAAATGATTATAGAGGATATTAAAAATAAGAATTCTTATTTAGTATATGATAATGATTCTATTGTCGGTGTATTTTCATTTATAATAGGAGAGGATGAAACCTATTCCTATATCGAGGATGGTAGCTTTCTATCTAATAGTGAATATGGTACTATTCATAGACTTGGTAGTAATGGTAGAAGAAGTGGAGTATTTAAGGAATGTGTTGATTTTTGTTTATCTAAAATTAATCATATAAGAATTGATACTCATAAAAATAATACTATTATGAGACATTTAATTGAAAAATATGGTTTTATTCAATGTGGCATCATTTATGTTTTTGATGAAACTAAAAGAATTGCTTATGAATTTATAAAGGAGGATTAATTTCCTCTTTTTTTGTATATCATAAAATGATATACTTATTTATAAATTAATGAATTTAATGTATAATAAATATGAATGGAGGTTTTATTATGAAATATAAAATTGTTGTTGATAGTTCATCTGATTTAAAAAATGACTATATTGTTGATGAAAATGTTGGATTTGAGGTTGCCCCTTTAACTATTCATATTGGAGATAAACATTTTATTGATAATGAAAATATTAATGTTAAGGAAATGCTAGAAAGTATAAATAATGGTTGTAAGTCTACAACATCATGTCCTAATCCTAATGATTATTTGAAGTGTTTTAATGATGCAGAAAATATTTTTTGCGTTACTATTTCTTCAAAGCTTTCTGGGTCATATAATAGCGCGCTTATCGCATCACGATTGGTAGAAGATAAAAATGTTTTAGTTATTGATTCAAAGCTTGTTTCAGGTAATATTATTAGAATTGTTGATGAGCTTTATCGTTTAATTAAGGAAGGCTTAGAATTTGAAGAAATTAAAGATAGAATATTAAAGTTTAGAGATAATGAGAAACTATTTTTTGTTTTAGATAAATATGATAATTTAATTAATAGTGGTCGTTTATCAAAAACTATTGCTGTAATCGCATCATTATTAAAAATTAAACCATTATGTTATGGAGAGGATGGAGAAATAAAGATTCTTCATAAGGTTAGAACTAGAAGATTAGTTATTAATACTCTTATTGATGTTGTTATAAAGGAAGCAAAGGAAAAGAAGAGCGATCATTGTATAATAACTCATTGTTTAGATGATGAGACTGGACTTTATATAAAAGAGCATCTTGAGGAGGCTGGTGTATTTAAAAAAGTAACACTACTTCCTATGCATGGGTTGTGCTCTTATTATGCTTTAGAGAAGGGAATAATTGTAAGCCTATAGTTTTTTATAGGCTTTTTTATAATAAATTAGGGATAATATATGAGGATGTTAGATAGAGTGGTTAAAAATATTGATGATATTTTAATATTATTGATAAATGTGAGGTTATAAATATAGGCATTGTTGATAGCTTAGGTTTACCATATGTTGTACCACTTAATTATGGATATGAGCACATTAATGATAATGCTATTATTTATCTTCATAGCGCTAAAGAGGGAAAGAAAACAGATATTTTAAAAAATAAGCCTAATGTATTTATTGAAATGAGTACATGATATGAGGCTATAATGGGAATAAATGATAAGCCTTGTAGCTATTCTTATAAATATTTGAGTGTTATGGGAAGGGGAATAGTTTCTTTTATTTATGATTATAATGAAAAGGAATTTGCCTTGAATAAAATTATTAATCATATTGGAAAAAATAATAATGAATATAGCTTTCCTAGTGAATCATTAGATATGTAAAAAGCCTAACTGATAAGCTACATTAAAAAAAGACGTGTTTTGGCACGTCTAATTTTTTCTATAATCTATTATTCTAAAGGCTTTTTTTTCATAATGAAGAACTACTGGTATATATACTAGATTTACTAATATCCAGCTAAGTGGGAATACAGCATATAGCCAGAAGATTGTATGGAAGGTTGGGACATTAAATAAGGTTGTAAGAAATAATATTCTTAAGCCTGAGCAACCTATCATTGTTATAATTGCTGATGGAGTAGAATATTTCATACCTCTTAGGTAATTACTATTAATATCCATCCAGCCATCTAAAAAGTAAGTGAATGCCATTATGAATAGACGCTCTTTTCCGGCATCTAGAGCATTTTTAATTACTATTCCCTCTGATTCCTTAACGAATATTGATAAAAGCTGATAAGGAAATAGACCACATATTATTGAACATATGACCCAAAAAATCATCATCCAGGTAAAAGAATACCAATAGCTTTTTCTGATATTAGTCTTTTTACCAGCACCAAAGTTTTGACCAACTAGGGATATAATTCCAACTGCGAAGGCATCTAGCATTGCGAAAATATAGCTCTCTATTTGTTGACTTGCAGAAGCTCCAGCTAATATTTCATTTTCATTGATAGGTATACCATTAATTGTATAATCATGAATTGTATATAATGATGATTGAATTAATACATTAGGGATACAAAAGGCTAGACCTTGAATTCCAGCAGGTAAACCTATTTTTAATATTTCTATTAATTCTTTTTTATCTATTTTTAGCTCTTTTAATTTTAATCTTACAAAGCCATTTTTATTAAATGTAAATAATAAAATAATTAATATAGCTGAAATTATTTCGGATAATACAGTTGCATAAGCTACACCCATTACATCAAGACCAAGAAATCTAACAAAAACTATATCAAATGTTACATTGATTATTCCTGATAACATTAATACATATAGTGGCTTTTTAGAATCTCCTAAGGCTCTTAGTATTTGAGAACCATAATTATAAATCATTAAAAATGGAACTCCTATAAAGTATATTTTTAAATAGATTGTTGCGTTATCAATAATTGATGTAGGAGTATCCATCCAATTTAGAAAAAAAGGTGACATAAAGAAACCAAATATTCCAAATAAAATTCCTCCTAAAAAGGCTATAATAAATGATGTATGTAATATTTTATTAGCTCTTATAGGATCATTTGCTCCCTTAGCTACTGATATACATACATTTGCTCCTGTAGCTAATGAAACTAAAACGGTTATTATTAAATTTATTAAGGCTGAATTTGAGCCTATTGCTGACATTGAAAGACTTCCACCACCAAATGTAGATACTGTCCATAAATCTACTGTAGTATATAAAAGCTGTAAAATTGTGGTTGCCATTAATGGTAATACAAAAACTGGTACCTTCCAAAATATATTCCCCTTTGTTAGGTCTAATTCATTAGTCATTATTTTACCTCCAAATATAACTTAGGATATTATATCACTTAAAAATAAAATGTCTAGTTACTTAATATTGTTTTTTAAATATAATATATATATAATTAAAAAAAGAGGTAATAACTTGAAAATTTTACTTGTTGAGGATGATAAGGATTTATCAAAAGCCTTGGCTAAGGTTTTAGAAATTAATAAATATGATGTTGATTGTTGTTATGATGGATTAGATGTATTTGATTATTTAAATTATTCTAGTTATAATGTAATAATTATGATATAATGATGCCAAAATTAGATGGTATTTCTGCTATGATTATTCAAGATATATATTTAGATTAGAAAATAAATGTCATAAGATGCAAGTGTCATTAAATAAGATTAATCCTT
>CAKQBG010000040.1 GCA_934216145.1 uncultured Anaeroplasma sp. | reverse complement strand
TTGTTTTTAAGGCAAAGAAAAAGGAGCTGTTGCTCCAAAATCCAAGTTTTTCAAAACTTAGGTTTTTTTACAGCTCCTTTTATAATTTTATTTAGCACAAGCATTGCATAGTTCTATAAAGCTATCAGCCTTTAAAGATGCTCCACCAACTAAGCCACCATCAATATTAGGCATTGACATAAGCTCATTTACGTTCTTTGTATTAACAGAACCGCCATAAAGGATTCTAATTTTATTAGCGATATCCTCGCCATATAAATTTGTTAAAATTGAACGAATGTACTTACATGCATCCTCAGCCATTTGAGAAGTAGCACTCTTTCCAGTACCGATTGCCCAAACTGGCTCATAAGCAATAACAACATCCTCAGGATTGCTAATTTCAACACCAGCAAAGCCCTTTTCAACTTGTTCCTTTAAAACTGCATTAGTAGAACCATTTTCTCTTTCCTCAAGAACCTCACCAACACAAACAATTGGCTTTAATTCGAATTCTAATGCCTTTTTAATTTTTTCATTAACTGATTCATTTGTTTCGTTATAGTATGCTCTTCTTTCACTATGTCCTAAAATTACATACTCAACTTCAGTATCACGAAGCATTACTGGAGAGATTTCACCAGTGTAAGCTCCACTGTCATGCTGATTCATATTTTGAGCACCAACCTGTAAAGTTGTTTTTCTCTTAACAATATCACGAAGGATAATTGCTGGGGCACAAACTACGCAATCAACTGTTTCTGGTAATTTTCCTTCAACAGTTAGAACGAATTGAATAGCTTCGTCTCTAGTCTTGTTCATCTTCCAATTACCGGCAAGCATTGGTTTTCTCATATTTAAATCCTCTTTCAATTACTTATTTTCTAAAATAGTTGCAATATCAGCAATAGCAGCCTCAGCTTGATCTCCATTAGCTTCAATTACTACATTCTCGCCGCTAGGGATTGCCAAAGACATTAAACCAAGAATAGATTTAACATCGATAGTTTTATTTTTATAATGTAAATTAATATCTACAGAATATTGTGAAGCTGCTTGAACAATCTTAGCAGCAAGAGCAGCATGTAAACCTACAGTGCTTTTTACAACAATTTGCTTTTCCATTTTTATTTCTCCAATCTTAATTTAATCCATTGCCAAAAACAAATATATTACTTCTCGTCAACGCAAGCAATACCAGGTAAAGTCTTACCCTCTAGATACTCTAAAGAAGCTCCACCACCAGTTGAAATATGGCTTACCTTTGAAGCATATCCTAATTGCTCAGCAGCAGCGGCACTATCACCACCACCAATAATAGTAGCAGCACCCTCAGTTGTAAGCTTAGCTAATAAATCACATACACCGATTGTACCAGCAGCATAGTTCTTCATTTCAAATACACCCATAGGTCCATTCCATACAACAGTCTTAGCACCAGCTAATTCCTTAGCAAATAATTCTAATGTCTTAGAACCAATATCTAGTCCCATATCATCATTGTCAAATGCATCAACAGCCTTATTTACACCAACTGTATCCTCAAATGCCTTATTAACAACTGCATCAACTGGTAATATAATCTTACCATTAGCCTTTGCTAATAAATCCTTAGCTAAATCTAGCTTATCTTCTTCACAACGTGAAGCACCAATATTATATCCTTCAGCCTTTAAGAAAGTGAACATCATAGCGCCACCAACTAAAATCTTATCAGCCTTTTGAATTAATGCTTCAATAACACCGATCTTATCAGAAACCTTAGAACCACCTAAAATTGCAACATATGGTCTCTTTGGTTCATCAACAGCACCACCAATGAACTTGATTTCCTTCTCTAATAAGAAACCAGCAGCTGTTTCACTAACATTTGCAGCAATACCAACATTAGAAGCTGCAGCACGGTGAGCAGTACCAAATGCATCGTTAACAAATACATCACCTAATGAAGCCCAATACTTACCAAGCTCAGGATCATTCTTAGATTCTCTCTTAACCTCTTTGTTTAAAGCAACATCGAAGTCCTCATTTCTTGTATTTGCGAACATAAGGATTTCGCCATTCTTTAATTCCTTAGCAGCATTCTCTAATTCTGCGCCTCTTGTAGCATTAACAAATTTAACAGGCTTCTTAATTAATTCCTCAAGACGCTTAGCAACAGGAGTAATATCATTCTTTTCAATATCACTAGCCTCTTTAACACGTCCTAAATGAGAAAATACAATTGCCTTTCCACCATGGTTAATTACATACTCGATTGTTGGTAAAGCAGCACGAATACGAGTGTCATCTGTAATTACACCATTCTTCATAGGAACGTTAAAATCTACACGGATTAAAACTCTCTTTCCTAATACATTTAAATCTGAAACAATTTTCTTAGCCATATTATATATTAACCTCCATTAAAATAGCTATTTTTCTTCAATGCTATTATATCACAAAAAAAACTATATATACAAGAAATTTACTTTGCAAACGTTTGCTTAAGCGGTTTCATAACGTTTTTTTGGCAATTAATAGGTTCAACTGAAAGTTTACATATATTTTACCATTTTTCGTTCATTAAAGAAAGCATATTTTGAATAATACTCGTATAAATATTTCTTACTAATGTCCGATTTTAAATGATAGCTTATCTCTAAAAATTTAATTTTGGCATAATTATCATTTCTATCTAGTAAATTAAGCTTAGCACATTCATATAAAAATACTCCGGCATCTCTATTATACTTTAATGTTAAATAGCTATTCATAATCTTAGTAGCCAAATCACTATCATCAATAATATAATGCCTTAAAGCATTAGTATTTTTAAAATAAAATATTAGAATATCAACATAATCGCTATACATACTAGAATTAGCATCTAGCCCAGCTTGTATTTTATTATAAAGCTCTTTTTCAGTAGTATATTTCAATATATTTAAAACCTTTAAATATACTAAAAAGCCCTTCCTATAATATAAATCAAAATATTTCTTAGGAATAACTCTAATAGGCCTTTTATGTAAAGCTAAATAATCATAATATAGCTTAGAATAAGGATAATTTATTTCATAGAATTTCTTATGTGCAGTAGAATAAATAGAGACAAATGATTCTTTACAATAGCTATATCTAAATACATATATTTCCTCATATACTAAGCCCTCATCAAGCCTTGTAAATTCATTAATTGGTTCTACATCAACCTTATTATAGCTATTCTTCTTTTCCTTTATTTTTTTAAATGCTTCCTCATAGGCAATTTCCTGTAGTCTATTAATAAAAAGAGCCTTAAATTCATCATATTCTTTCTTATTATAGGCATCTATTTCATCATTAAGCTCAATAAGCTTTAAGCTCTTATTAATTCCATTCATAATAGATAATGGAGAAGACATAACATTTGCTATATCAATAGTAGAATTAATTCCTGTTTTATTTTCCATACTTGAATAATAAAATCTTAAATTTTGAATTAATCCATCAAAAAATAAATAAAGATAATAGCTTCTTTCAATTAATAAATTAGCTTCTATAAATTCATTATGATATAGATCACTTTTAATAATAGCTAAATATTCCTCCTTAGCTTCTCCTATTGTAGAATCATGCACAATTTTATATTTATTCTGCAAAACACATCACCTAATAAAGAATATGCATAATTATAGATAATATTAATGGGACTAAGATAAATCACTAGTCCCATCAAGCTTATTAACATTACAATTGAATGAAAGAACCATAAAAATTATGGCTGTAATTAATTCTATTAAAACTAAAACAAATGTATCAACTATTCCCACTAAGGATAAAAGTAATAAAAGAGCCTTTAGCACAATAGATAGAATGATAAAAAAATAAACAAATGCCATTGTCTTACGAGATATTTCTAATCCCTTTTGGATATAAACTAAATCATAACCTAAAACAATAATATCTGCAGCATTAGCTTCTCTAATACCACCAAGAGATATACCAACATCAGCGTTTCTCAATAAATCCTGTTCATTTAAGTTATTACTAATACACGCAACAACATCCTTTTTCTTTTTATTTTTCATTATTTCATTTAATGCTTTAATCTTATCATTATGAAGGAGATTAGCCTTATAATCTGTAAGCATTAAACGATCAGCAACGTCTCTAACCACTCTTTCATTATCGCCTGTAAGTAATATTGTTTTAGCCCCACTAGTAGAAAGATATGATAGGAATGCTGATGATTCTGGTCTAATTTCATCAGAAATAACAATAGAACCAATAAACTTATTATTTTCAGCTACATAGACAATAGTACCAATAGATAAATTATTAATGTATTTTACATTAAATTTATCCATCAGTCTTTCGTTTCCACAAAGAATTCTTTTTTTGTCGTTTTCAGCAACTATTCCTAATCCTTCTATTTCTGTTATTTTATAGCTTTTAGTAACCTTACCTGTATAAGCTCTAGTTATAGCTTGAGCAATTGGGTGATTAGAATTAAATTCTGCCTCACACGCAGTTTTTAATACTCTATCTCTATACTTTTGAGGAAATACATTCGTAACCTCATAATTTCCTTTAGTTAATGTTCCTGATTTATCAAAAATACAAATAGAGGATTTACTTAGCTTTTCAAGTGTTTGAGAATTTCTAACTAATACCTTATTTAAGGCTGAATTAGTAATTCCATAAGAGAATAATAGGCTAATGGAATTTAATAGCCTGAATGAACAAACAAGAATAAAAATATTAATTTCTCTAGTAATCAAAGTAAAAACATTCTTAGTAAATATAAATGAAATTACTAAAGATATTGTCGCGATAACAAAAAATATAATTGTAAATATCTTATAATACTTAAAAAAAGAGCTCTCAACATTAGACTCTAAAGGCTTTTCCTCTATAAATTTAATTATTCTATGAACAACAGAATCCTCATATTTAGATGTTGCCTTAATAACAAGACGATCACTTTCATTATAATCTCCACTATAAACATTATCTCCCTCATGTACAATAACACTTTTATTTTCACCTAATATAACATAGGAATTTAATGTTGATGAACCACTTATTACTATTCCATCAATTGGAATAACTGATTCTGCTTCGATTACAATTTCATCACCTGGCATAACACTTTCAATTGGCTGATTCTCATAATGTCCATTTTCCTTTTTAAGAACCATCTCTGGTCTAATTTTAGAAAATTCAGCATAATAATTACGATATTTTTCCATACCATAAGCCTCAGTCCACAACAATAGCTGATATAGAATCATAAGAATGGTCCCTGTTTCAAAATATTTAATAGTTTGATTAAAGTATGAAAAAAATCCACCATATACTATTAATATTATTGATAAAAGACTTATAATAATCTTTTCATCAAAAAAATTACCATTTCTTAATGATCTAATGGCTCTAGATAAGAAATCATAGCCAATGTAAATATAAATACCTAAATTTAATACAAAAGGAATAATCCAATTAAACCTTCTATCAGAAATTAAATATAAATTGAAAATATTAATAAACAAATAGGCTAAAAATAAAACAATAAATAAAGATGAAGCAATAATAATTCTTTTAAGCTTTTTCTTTTGTTTTTTTCTCATTAGCTAGCCTCAAAGATAATTAATCTAATACCTCAAAATCAGGCTCAATCTTCTTAGCTTGCTTAATTGCAGCTTTATAAACTGAATCAAATGAATCATCATTTATATCTAATATCATCTTTTGAGTAATGAAGTTAACCTGAACTGAATTTACTCCCTCAATCTTCTTTAATGCAGTCTCGATCTTTTGAGCACATACTGCACAATCTACTTCAATTTTAAATACCTTTTTCATAATTATTAACCTTTCTCTCTATTATTCATTTGAGCAACTATTCAACTAATATTATTATTTTTTAGCACACATTTATTCAAGAACGTGTGCTAATGCGCATTCAAAAAGGGTAGAAACATGATCATCATCTAATGAATAAATCATTTCCTTTCCATCTCTTCTGCATTTAACAAGCTTAGCCTGCTTTAATAATCTTAGTTGGTGAGATACAGCATATTTAGTCATACTTACAGCATTAGAAATATCACTTACACAAAAATCTCCTTGTTCAAGAACAAATAAAATTTTAGTTCTTGTTGGATCACCTAAAATTTTAAATAATTCTGATAAATCATCTATTACCTCAGAACTAGGAATTTTATCTTTAACATCTGCTATATCCATACAAATCACCCTTAGTTAAAGTATATCACAGTTGAACAATTTGTCAACTGTTTTTATATTCAAATAATTGGTCTATAACAAATGAATTCTTATTATAATTATCATTTTTTAGTGTACCAGTAGCTATAAAAAGATTATCTGTATCTATAGTAAAATTAATAAGACTATAGCTTTTAGGGAAAATTACAAAGCTAATAATTGTATTATTATCCTCTAATTCTCCAAGAAGCATTTTCTCATTCTTTTTAGTTTTTATTTCCTTTATATTAATAAAGTGAATCAGGTGAGAGGTTTGCCATTTATAATTTAAGTTATTTAAAGGAAGAAGATTATGCTTTTTTCTAAAAGTCTCAGTATTATTAAAAATATTATACTCAATATTAAAGCCTAAATACTTTTTTTCCATATCTCTTAAATAATTTAAATCGTATTCAATCTTAGACAAAGGCTTTTCAATATGCTTAAGGAATATTTCATCTTCCTTACTATATGATTCAAGCATACTTTTTTTAGTATCATTAAAAATATCTAAAGCTCCTGCAAATACTAAGGCTGTAACAATATTACTATTTAAAAATGTCGCACGTTCCTTAAAATCATTATAGCTTTTAAACAATCCATTTTTTTCTCTTTCTTCTGTAATAGCTATACTAGCAGACTCTCCAATAGATAATATAGCATTAAATGGCATAAATATTCCACACCTTGTAACAACAAATTTATTAGTTGAAACATTAATATTAGGCTTATTTATAATTAATCCCCTAGCTCTAGCATACCTAAAATAGCTTAGCATTGTTTCTTGTGTACTTATAACATTATTCAAAATATTAGCCATAAATGAAGAAAAATAATTAACCTTTAAATAAGCCATTTGATAAGCTAAAATTCCATATGCTACAGTATGAGATCTATTAAAGCCATAGTTTGCAAATTTATATATTAATTGATATATTTTAGTAGCTGTATCTTTATTATATCCCTTTTCAATTGACCTATTAATAAAGTCCTTAGACATTGCTTCAAGCTTAGAGGAATCCTTCTTAGATACTGCTCTTCTTAATATATCAGCCTCACCTAAAGAAAAGCCCGCAAAAACCTGAGCTATTCTCATAATTTGTTCCTGATAAACAATTATTCCATAGGTGCTATTTAATATTGGGATCAAATCTTCATGAATATATTCAACCTTAGTTCCATGCTTTCTTGCAATAAAATCATCAATATTATCCATAGGTCCAGGTCTATATAAAGCTAATACTGCTACTAAATCCTCAAAGCAGGTAGGCTTAAGCTTCATTAAAACCTTCCTAATTCCCTGTGATTCTAGTTGAAATACACCAAGTGTATCTCCTTCTGATAACATTTTATAAACCTTAGAATCATCTAATGGAATATTTCTTAAATCATTCATTGAAAAATTAATATCCTTTAAAATATTAGAAACAATAGTTAAATTTCTAATACCTAAAAAGTCCATTTTTAATAATCCTATTTTTTCTAAATCTGAAGCCTCAAGCTGAGATTGAAATAACCCATTTATACCATCCTGAAGAGGAATAATATCATCAAGTGGCTTTGAAGATAAAATAATACCTGCCGCATGAGTTGAAATATGCTTAGGCAATCCCTCAAGCCCTCTTGCGATATATAAAAACTGATAAAGCTCAGTTCCTTCATATTCCTTTAATAGCTCATCAAATCCAACACGTTCAACCATATCAATAATTTTAGTTATTCTATTAGAATCAAGCTTAGATATTCTCGCAAGCTCTCTAACTGAGCTTTTAATTTGGAATGTACCAAAGGCTGAAATATTACAAATATGATCCTTACCATAAATATCTTGAACATGCTTAATTACATCATCACGCTTTATATCTGGAAAATCTGTATCAATATCCGGCTTACTAACACGCTCTGGGTTTAAAAAACGTTCAAATAATAAATCATATTCAATCGGATTAACCTCAGTAATTCCAAGACAATACGCCACTAGGCTTCCTGCAGCACTACCTCTTCCTGGTCCAACTAAAATATCATTCTTTTTAGAATATTTAATAAAATCCCAAACAATAAGAAAATAATCATCATATCCCATTTTATGAATTACATCTAATTCATAATTTAATCTATTTAAATAATTATCATTATAAAAGCCTCTTCTTTCAAGCCCCTTATAGCATAAAGCCTTAAGATACCTATCAGATGAAACCCCATTAGTATGAGGATATTTAGGCAATTCTATTTTCTCATTAAATAAATTTAAGCTTATACTATTAACAAAGCTCTCAATTCTTTCATCCTCTATGGGATTACTATCAAAGCTATAATCATCAAATTCTCCAATTTGAATAGGCTTATTATTTATTAATGATAATGCTTCACAAATACAATAATCCTTATTCTTAGGATAATAACATTGATGAACAGGAATAGTTTTAATATTGCGTTCCTTTGCGTAAGCTTCCATTCTTGAATTAACATCTAGCTTTTCAAGCTTATTAGTATAAGAAACTCCTATATAGGAATTAGAATCAAGAGATGCTAAAAAGGAATCTAGCATTGCAAATTCTCTTTTTAAAAATAATCTTTCTAAATAAGAATCATTAAAGACATAAATAATATAAATATTCTTATATTCTAATATATCATTTATAGAATTAATACCATCAATCTTTACTCTACTTGTAATCTTTATTAGTTCCTTAAAACCTTGATTATTTTTAGCATATAATAAAGCCTTAGCCTCATAGGAATCGTCACAAATAAATGTATATTCAAGTCCAATAATAGGCTTAATACTAGCTTCCTTACACTTCTTATAAAACTTATAGCAGCCATACAAATTACTATCTGTAATTGTTAGAAAATCAAAAGAGGCCTCACGAGCCAAACCTATATATTCATCTAAACGATTACAGCTAGCTAATATATTATATTCAGTTTGTCCATAAATAAAGCCCTTCATAATATCCTCCATGCGCATAAATATTTTAACATGAAAATATTAAAAATTAAATATAGACTTGCTATTTACATTTTAGTCTTTTAAATACTACAACAACTAATACTGCTCCAATTATTACAATTAATAATAAAACGGCTGAAACACTTATAAAAATAATAGAAATAGTATCTAGCCCCTTAGATGTAACCTTTACCATAACCCTCTTTTCATTACTTAAGCCTGAGGAATTTAAAGCATAAACCTTTATATAATAAGTACCACAGGTGTCATATTTAACCTTAGTATCATCAATTTCAATTGAATCATATATCGCACTATCCGATTCATCAATAACACTGATATAATCCTTTAAATCAAATGTGCTTTCAGCAACAATTTCAATAGAATTAGTTTCAATTATAGGCTTATTATTAGATAATAACCGTACATCAATTACTTCCTCTGTAGTATGTAATCCATCAGAATAATAATATCTTATATAATAATTACCAACCTTATTCTCTAGGTTATATTCATACCTTAAATTATTCATATCAACAGGACTATCATCAGTAATTTTTAATATATATTTCTTAAAATTAAAGCTATCAAAATCAGTTTTATAATCTAAGGTAACATTATGAGTTGTTAGAGTTATTTTAGGTGTATCCTCATCAATTACCTTTATCTTAAGCTTATATTCTGTTTTTTTATCATAGCTATTAGTTACAGATACAACATAATCATATTCACCTAGGCTACTGTTATCAAAGCTAGGAAAGAAAATACTATCAGTTATATCTCCATCAATAGAATCATAGGCTGTAAAAAGCTCTTTTATATTAAAATCCTTATTAATAGGAATTGAAATAATATTACCAATCCCATTATATTTAATCATTGGTGGCGTACTAGTATCAACAATCCTAACAATAAAGCTTGCGTTACTAATATTACCAGTTTTATCAGAGGCTGTAATATATATAGGATAATCCCCTATTTTTCCATATTCAATATCATAATCAAGCTTAATATTACAATCATACCCACTATCATCAAAAACATTAAAGTTAATGTTAGGATCATAATTACTAGTAGTAAGACTAATTTCAACGATAGGATTACTAACTTTTATTACCGGTGGAGTAACATCACCATATATTTCAACATCAAATTCAGCATAGCTTTGATTATTAGATGAATCAGTTGCGTAAACATAAACAGAATAAATACCATTAGTATTAAAATCTATAGAATGACTTATACTTATATCAGGCTTACTATCATAATTATCAGTAACCTTAATATTCTTAGAAAAATCATAATTACTAGTACCTCTTTCTAATAATAAATGATTATTTAATACTGTAATTTTAGGAGCTATTTTATCAACAACCCTAAAGGTAATTAAGGCTTTATAATTAGTACAGGTACCAGGACAATATTTATAATTCTCATAAGCCTTATACCAAACCTTATATTCTCCAACAACCTTAGTATTAATATCCTCAAAGAAATAAAGCCAATCACCTGTATAATTATAGGTTACTCTCGCATCAGTTGCATAAGCCCCATCAACATATAATCGTGCATAGGGTATATTTTTATACTTCTCACTTGAATCACCAACTGGTATTTCAACATAAGTGTTATACCATTCAAACTTATAGCTAGCAGCAAATGTACTTATTGAAATACATAAAAATGAAATCAATAAAAATAAAAATATAGATAATTTCTTCATAAGCATTTTTCTCTAAAAGAAAAATAACTCACCTCCTGTATTAAAATGTTTTATTACTAATTTTATAATAAAAGGTAGTAAACACCTTATACTTAAAATTATGCATTGAAATAGAAGCTAATTCATCCATAAAATAATTAGTATTATGCATATCATTATTTCTTTGAGCATTAGGTAATGCTACATCAGTAATAAACTTATATTTATCAGCTTCATTATCAATTAATAAATACTTTATAAGCATTTTATTCATATCATATTCAAATGCTATCTCAGGCTTATCAACCTCATCCTCAGCTTTAGATTTATCAGTTTTTGTAAGAAGTATAAGTCTTGCGAAACTAGTTAAATTATCCTTATCATATGAAGAAAGAGACATATCCTTCTTTAAAAAATCAAAATATAATCTTAAGCTTTCCTTATATTTAATGTCTGTTATTTTCTTAGAAATATTATCATATTCATAAAAACTATTATTATTTAATAGAAAAATAGAATAAATATAATTAGCTTCCTCTAGCATTAAATATTTACTATTTTCAAATAATATATCCCTTAACACTTTATAAGCATAACCTGTATCACAGCTATTCATTGAGAATAAAGCTAAAAAGATATATTTATCTCTTAAAATATTAAATTCATTACTTACCTTTAAATTAGTTAATAGCTTTAGAGTTTCAAAGCACTCTAAATAAAACTGATTATAATAAAATAAAATACCACTAAATAAAGAAAAAACATATAAATCAAAATCACTCATTGTTGATGAGACACGAATTAATACCTCATAAATTGAATTAGCATTATTTATATCCTTCTTATATAAATAATAAATAAATTCAATAATCTTATACCTAAAATTTTCTAATCCTTTACCACTTTTAAAGTTATTACTTAAGGTTTTCTCATCGTTATTCAAATAAGAAATAATACTACTTTCAATTATTTTTTTCAAATTCATTAATAAATTGATTTGATTCTCATCTAATTCAACCTTAGCACATATTTCCCTCAAATATAAAGGACTAGCCTCTATTGAATTATTTTCAATTTTTGACAAATAGGAAATTGAACATATCTTTGCAGCAGTTGCTGCTAAAGTCTGACTTAATAGGGTTCTTCTATATCTAACCTCTATGCCAACAACTTGGCCGTAATCCTCCTTTGGTTTATTTCTTTCAATAATTTCATCTTTTATATCTTTCATATATATCCTCCATAAATTATGCTATTATTATAAATAACTTAAGAGGAAATGTATAGAAATATCGATTTGAGAAAAAAACGATTTTTACCCCCGACCTTCTTACCAAGTATTACTATTCATAGATAATCATTGCTGAAAATGAATATATTTGTTCACCATTATTTGAAAAATGAGAAGCTTGATATTGAATACTTATTTTAGTATATTTTAGTTTATTTAAATATTCATTTATTGCTTCTTCTAAATCTTTTTCATGTTCAAAATCAAATAGCTTAACCTTCATAATATCACCATATTAAATATACAATTACAAGCATAAAAAAAAGCACTATTTATAGTGCTTACAATATTCCTTCAGCTTACAATCACTACATCTAGGATTAATAGCCTTACAATAATATCTACCAAAAAGTAATAATAAATGATGGCTATCTATCCACTCTTCCTTAGGAATATATTTTTTAAATGATTCCTCAGCCTTTAATACATCATCATCATTTTTGATATATCCTAGCCTTATAGCCATTCTATGTAAATGAGTATCAACTGGCATTGAAGGGATTTTAAAATAAACCGCTAATAAAACATTAGCTGTTTTTCTTCCTACACCAGGCAATTTAACTAGCTCATTAAAATCACTAGGCACAATATCATTATATTGATAATGAATTACATTAGCTAATTTAATTAAATTAGTAGCTTTATTATTAGCTAGTCCTAGTGATCCTATTATTTCTTTAACATCAGAATTGCTCGCATTAGCTAAATCTAAAGGTGTTTTATATTTAGAAAATAAAATAGGTGTAACTGTATTAACTCTTTTATCAGTTGTTTGAGCAGATAGCATTACAGCTACTAGTAATGAAAATGCATCAGTATAATCAAGCTCACATACAGGATTAGGGATAATTTCTCTTAGGATAGAAATAATTTCTTTTGATTTTTGCTTATTCATTATTTAATAGAATTCATAAAGCTTTTTACAAGTTTATTACTAGAGTCCTTTTGAACTGGTCTTTTATCACTAGCTAAAGCAGAAGCTAGTGTTTTAATAGTAACAAGCTTATGTGTAGACTCTAATAAGCTATAAGCTCTTTCAAAATCTCCAAGAGTTTTCTTATCGTTTTCAACTAAGCTTGATATAATATCTAATTCTGTACTTGATAATAATCTATTTAATTTTTTATTTAGCCACTTACTTACAGTGTATAATTCATTATCACAATCATTTACTACGCCATTTAAAATATCAGTAGCCTTAGAAAAGAATCCATCAAATAGCATTGATTCCTCACCTAGTCCATCCTCATAACTAATGAAAATAGAATAAAAATCTCTTTCTAAAAGAGAGCCTAATGCATTTTCAATATCACTAAATGCCATATTTAAATATGGAGATAAATCTGATACTGAAATAGTTTTTTTAGTTTTATATATATTAAGCATTTGGATTAATACCATTGCTTCATCATTTGATAATGAAAGCTTCTTTTGATTTTGATGGATAAATTCCTTATAATCAAAACAATTACAATCATAAAGCTTTTTAAGCATTACTAATCAACCTCCTTAAAAGCTTATCAATTCCCTCAATATATGCTTCCTTATTTATAGCCTCATGTCTAATAATTATTCTCTCATTATTAGTTGTAAAGACTATTTCATGAATAGCCGGAGCCAAAGGTAATCTAAGATATTGAATTCTTTCATAAGGGAAGTTTAAGGTATCAGCTAAATATTTAGCAGTACCTGATGGAGCATCCTTTTTCCCTGTTGAATGAATTTCAACAAAATCAAAAATAGGATATTCATTTTTAATTATATTAGATATATTTTTAAATAAATCTATTCCCTTAGAAAAATTACAGGACCAATAAAATTGATCCTTATTAATAGAACGAAAATATTCAATTTCATCCTTTTTATATCCAGTAGTACCACTAATAACTGGTCTACCTCTTTTTAAAATTTTAATTAATTCCTCTTTAGCACTAGTAGATGAAAAATCAATTGCGATATCAAAATCATCAACTTCATCAATTGATTTAACTATAGGGATATTCTTATCCTCCCTTAAATCAATGCCAATAATATCAAATTCATCCTTATATTTCAAATAAAGCTTATTCCCAATTTTACCTAAAATACCTAAGATAGCTATACGCATAATACCACCACTTTAATATATGCGTAAAAGAATAATATACTAGGCTGCTTCCTTATCTAAAGCTGCCTTAGCAGCATTTTGTTGAGCTTCCTTTTTAGTTTTACCGATTCCTCTACCCATTAAAATGTCATCCATATAAACAACAGCCTCGAATGTTTTATCATTAGCAGGACCTAAATCCTTTACAATCTCATATCTAATACTTCTTTTCTCACTTTGAAGTTTTTCCTGAAGAATAGACTTATAATCCTTATATTGAAGTGTCTCCTTAATATAAGGTATAAAGAAGTTTTTAACAATCATTGATGCAGCCTCAAAGCCGCCATCAAGGAATACTGCACCCAATACTGCTTCTAATGCATCAGCAATAATAGCAGGTCTTTCTCTTCCTCCTGAATGTTCTTCTCCTTTTCCAAGTAAAAGATAATTAGCTAAATGTATTTTTTCAGCATAAACGTTTAAAGCAACCTCACATACAGCCTTAGCACGTGTTTTAGTTAAAACACCTTCATCCAAATCTATAACATGATATAAATATTCACTCATAGCTAGCTCTAAAACAGCATCACCTAAAAATTCCATTCTCTCATTACACTCAACATTATGCTCATTAGCATATGATGAATGAGTTAAAGCAACATGTAGAAACTCAATATTCTTAAATTTATACACAATTACTTCCTGAAACTTTTCAACATTATTCAACTTTATCAGCTTCTTCCTTAGGAAGGCGAGTAATAACCTTCTCAATAATATTTGATTCAACCATTACTCTTGCTTGTTTAATAGCATTAGCAATCGCAATATCGTCTGAATTACCATGAGCTTTTACAACTGATGATCCAATACCAAAAATCATAGCTCCACCAACCTCTTTAGTATCCATGCGCTTTTTTAATCTCTTTAAATTCTTATGCATAATTCCAGCACCAATAATTCCAGCAAGAGATGACTTAATTTCCTCTTTTAGCATCTTACTAACAATCTTAGCAGAGCCTTCCATTGACTTTAAACAAATATTTCCGCTATAGCCATCTGCTACAACAATATTTGTTGGACAATCAAGAATTTGATCTGGTTCAACATTACCATAAAAATTAATACCCTTTAAATTAGCAAGCTCCTTATAGGCTTCTCTATCTAAATCTCTACCCTTTGATTCCTCAGAGCCTATATTTAATAAGCCTACGCTAGGATTTTTAATTCCAAAAATCTCCTCACAGGCAACAGTTGCGAAAATAGCAAATTGACATAAATGTCTTGCCTCAAGCTCAACATTAGCTCCTACATCTAATAATAATCTTGGTTTACCATCTAAATTAGGAACAATAGGACATAAAGCTACTCTTTCCATTTGAGGTAATCTTCTAATAATTAAATGAGCGCCCATAACTACACATTGAGTAGGTCCTGAGGTTACTACTGCGTCAACCTCTTTATTTTTAGCAGCAGTCATAGCCAAGCATAATGAAGCAGTTTTATTTTTTCTAATAGCACGCATAGGATCATGCTCACCCATATCAAGAGTTTCTGCTGTATGAACAATTGAAATTCTCTCACTATTAGTTAATAAAGGCTTTATTTTTTCTTGATCACCAAATAATACTATTTCAATGTCCTTAAACATTTGAATAGCCTTCATCGCACCAGGAACTGTTGCATTAACTCCTAGATCTCCTCCGTTTGCGTCAACACCAATTTTAATCATTACTATTACCTCCAAACAGTATTTATATTGTATCATTTTTACAATATAAACTCAAATTATTTATTCATTTTCAATTTTTTTCAAAATCTCTTTAAATTTATCATTATTACTATTAAATTCTAGTAGCTTAGGAAGATACTCATTCGCATCCTCCTTAGCACAATTCCAAATATTTAAATCATATTCAAAGCTAGCATATTCAAAATCAACAAAACCACTTTGTAATACTCCAAAATAATCTCCAGGTCCTCTTAATTTAAAATCTATCTCTGAAATTAAAAAGCCATCAGAGGTATTAACTAGCGCCTTTAATCTATCATTATCAACATTATTAGTAACTAAAGCACATCTACCCTGTAAAGAGCCTCTAGCTACTCTACCCCTTAGCTGATGAAGCTGTGATAATCCAAATCTTTCAGCGTTCATAATAACAATCAAGGAGGCATTTAATACATTAACACCAACCTCAATAACAGTTGTAGAAATAAGTAGATCAATCCTACCATTAATAAAATCAGACATTATCTGATTTTTTTCTATAGCTGACATCTTACCAGATAAAGTAGCTATTCTTATATTAGGTAGTGCCTCACTATATTTTTTAAAACATTTATGTAGACTTATAGCCTTAACAGCTTCATTATCATTAACTAGTGGGGCAACAACATAAACCTGCTCATGTCTTCCTATTATTTTATCAATAGTTTTAGCCAGCTTATTAAAATCATTTTCATCTACAATTCTAGTAATAACATTTTTTCTACCATTAGGCATACTTTTAATAGATGAAATATCTAAATCACCAAAATTAGATAAACCTAAGGTTCTAGGAATAGGAGTTGCGGTTAAATATAATCTATCAACATTAGGAAATTTATTAATTAGCTTCGCTCTTTGTAAAACTCCAAACTTATGCTCCTCATCAATTATTACACAGCCTAAATTACCAAAAACAACCTTATCCTCTAATAAAGAATGAGTTCCAACAATTATATTGATTCTATTATGCAATAATCGATACAAAATATCATTTTTTTCTATTTGCTTAACACTAGAGGTTAATAAAGCTATATTAATATCCTCATTACCAAAATATTTTAATAATTCCTCATATTCCTGCCTTGCTAAAAGTTCAGTAGGTACCATTATTGCTACCTGTCTATTACCTTTAGATACTAAATAGCTACAGGCTAAGGAACACATTGTTTTTCCACATCCTACATCTCCCTGAATTAATCTATTCATAGGTATAGGTTTATTTAAATCATTAAATATTTCTTCTATTGCCAGCTTTTGATCACGAGTCAATTCGAAGCTAAGTAATGAATAAAAATCATCTAGATATTTTCTATCAATGGAAATGCTTTCTCTAGTATTACTAAGCCTCTTTCTTTTCAATAATTCTATTTTTATTGCATACCAAAAGAATTCCTCATATTTCCTTCTTCTTAGAACCTGACGAACATCATTCTTATCACTAGGAAAATGAGATAAATATATATATTCAGAAATTGGTAATAATTGGTATTTATTAATAATCTCTATTGGGAGTTCATCACAAACATTAATATTAGAGTTCAAAGCGTTTTGTATACTCTTTTTAATAAGACTATTAGGAATTTTAGGAATTTTATAATCAGTTTCAACAAATGAATTAAAATCATCTAAAAATAATCTTTTAACAAGAAATTCTTGATTATATTGATTATATTTACCATTTAAAATAACATTAGTTCCTTTAAATAGCTTAAATTTAAGGTAATCATTAGAAAATAAAATGCATTTGATTCTATTATTATTATAACTAATATAAAAAATAATTGCGTTAACTCTGAGCTGATATTTAATAAAAACGGGACTAGATACTAAGCTTGTCTTAATAATTACTAATTCACCACAAAAAATATCAGTATTATTATTTACCTCAAAGACATTATATGTTTTAGGAAATGTATAAATTAGATCCATAATATTATAAACATTAATTTCCATTAACGCTTTTATTGTTTTTTCTCCAATTCCCTTAATATCCTTAAATTCCATCATAAACTCCTAAAAAAAAACTGGATAACCAGTTTTTTTCATTTCTTTTATTCAAAGGCAATAATATAGGAATAAATATCCTGCTTACCAGAAATTATTTCAACATCAACATTTGGATTAACATTAAGACATAAATCCTCAAGCTCATCTACTTCACTCTTTGGTGCATCATTACCACAGAAGAAGGTAATAATTTGAGATTCCTCATTAATTGAGTCCTCAAGAAGCTTAACTAATGCATCCTTTCTTTCCTTTGTAGAAACAATAATTTCACCATTAGAAATACCCATATAATCACCAGCAGTAATTTTTACACCACCAATTTCAGTATCTCTAATTGAATATGTAACCTCACCAGTAATAACATGCTCCATCTGCTCTGTCATTGCTTCTAGGTTCTCTTCCATTGTTCCTTCAGGATTGAAATTAATTAAAGAAACATAGCCTTGAGCTATAGTCTTAGCCTTGATTACCTCAACACGACAATCCTTAACCATAGATGCTGCTTGCTTTGCAGCCATAACAACATTACCATTATTAGGAATAATAATAACATTCTCAGCATTAACCTTCTTAATTGCATCAACAAATGCCTCTGTTGATGGGTTCATTGTTTGTCCACCCTCAATGATGAAATCAACACCTAAATCCTTAAATGTTGAAACAATACCCTCACCGAAGCATACAGCAATTAACGCAAATTTTTTCTTTGGTTCTTTTTTTGTTATGCTTGATAAAGCACCATCAGCTAATAAATCATGACTATATTTTAGGTTTTCAATCTTACTTTTAATAAATTCACCAGATTTTTGAGCAATTTCAATTACTCTACCTGGTCTATTTGTGTGGATATGAAGCTTAATTATTTTTTCTTCACGAACTACTACAATATCATCACCAAGTAATGATAAAGCGGCCTTAAAATCATTTTTCTCAAATACCTCTGGCTTCTTTAACTCAACAATAAGCTCAACACAGTATCCAAATTTAAACTCATTTTCAACCTTCTTCTTATTTTCATGAACAGAATCATTAACCTCAAGAATCTCTCCATGAAGAGCCATTACCATACCTTCAACAATCTTAACAAAGCCAGCTCCACCAGAATCAACAACACCAGCTTCCTTTAATACTGGTAATAAATCTGGAGTAGTAGCTAAAGCCTTTTTAGCTTCATCTAAATAAGCCTCCAATAATTCCTCAGGTGTATTAAATTCATCAATTCTAGCTCTAGTATTTTCAGCAGCTACTCTAACAACTGTTAAAATAGTTCCCTCAACTGGCTCCATAACAGCCTTATATGCAATTTTACATCCTGATTCTAAACAATACATTAAATCATCAATTGATAATGTATCATGCTGAAGCTCTTTAACTCCAACATATAATCCTCTGAAAAATTGAGATAAGATAACGCCTGAATTACCTCTAGCTCCCATTAAAGCTCCTCTTGATAAAACCTTTGCAGCTTCAACAATAGAACTTGTTTCAATATTATTTAATTCTGTAACGCCTGACATTACAGTCATTGACATATTTGTGCCAGTATCTCCATCAGGTACTGGGAAAACGTTTAACTCATCAACCTCTTTATGATTGTTCTTAAGGTTAATAGCTCCGTTTATTACCATTTTTCTAAATAGTGTAACATTTATACTACTCATGGTAATCCTCCTCTTATTTATTTAATATATACAGAAACGACTATGTCGTTAAATTCAAAAAGAATAATTATAAATGATTTTTTTCAAAAAAAAATCTAAAACCTTTGTTTCTAATCATCCCACCTTATTAGGATACACAAAATACACATAAATAAAGCGCTAAAAAAAACTTTAGACAGTAATTTTTTATTTAAAAAGTATTGCATAAACAATTTTTCATTAAATTTATATCACTTTTTGGCTTAAATGTCAAATTAATATATACTTTTATAAGGGCACGTACACACTTTTTATATTTTTTTGTTACAGTTCACTCGTAAATAGGTAAAAAATAAAACCAATGGAAAAGCCCTACACAAAAATGACTTTGTGTAACCT
>CAKQBG010000039.1 GCA_934216145.1 uncultured Anaeroplasma sp. | reverse complement strand
AGCATTCCTTAACACCAGAATATAAGCTTATATAACATGTAGATAATCTTCTAAATTCAACTGCGTCAGCTAAAGCCTTACCAACATCACCACTATTCATATCAGAAAAAACATCAAGAATATCTATTTCTTCATAGTCCTTACTATAGACCTTACATAGTGATAAATATTTATTTTTAATTTCACTAGATGATAATGTAGAATTAGGATATAGACTATCCTTTACATTATCCCAAAATATAATCCCCTCTTCACTAGTATGAGTATTTATTAATGTTCCATATAAATCAAATAATATGTTTTTTTGCATAATTACCTCCAAAAAGGAATAGTTTGATTCCTACATTTCGTAGGAATCAAACTAAGAAGAAAAAAGATAATAAAATTAAAGGAATTATAAATTCCAGATGTTTTTATTGTAATCAAGAATTGATCTATCAGAAGAGAAATTAGAAGAATTAACCATATTAGCTATACACTTCTTATAATATTCTTTTGTACCATATTCCTTATTAACTCTTAGCTTAGCATTAATATAAGAATCAAAATCAGCAAATACAAGATAATAATCTTTTCTATCACCAATAGTTAAGCTATCATATAATGCCTTTAAATAACCCTCACTATCATCAAATGTACCATTAATTAAAGTTTCAACAATAGCCTTTAGCTTTGAATTATTTTCTAAATAAATATTAGGATCATAATTAGGCTTTAAGTCATTAATTTCATCAACTGTTAAACCAAAGATATAGTTATTTTCAATTCCAGCCATATCACAAATCTCAACATTAGCTCCATCTAATGTACCAAGAGTTGGAGTACCATTTGCCATAAACTTCATATTACCAGTACCAGATGCTTCCATTCCAGCCATAGAAATTTGCTCAGAAATATCAGCTGCACATACTAATCTTTCAGCATATGAAACATTATAATTTTCAATAAATACAACCTTAAGCTTACTAGATACCTCTTTATCATTATTAACTAAATTAGCTATTTCATTAATAAACTTAATTATAGCCTTTGCTATGTAATAGCCAGGTGCGCTCTTAGCACCAAAAATAAAGGCTTGAGGCTTAAAATCAGGTAAATTACCACTCTTTAGCTCATTATAAATATAAAGAATAGATAAAGCATTTAATAATTGACGCTTATATTCATGTAATCTCTTAATTTGAATATCAAATAAGAAACTACTATCAATAGAAACATTATCATGTTCTAAAATATATTTACTTAAAGTTTTCTTATTTTCCTCTTTAATCTTAATAAATGAATTAACAAATGAATCATGATATGCAAAAGCATTTAAATCAGAAAGCTTTCTTAAATCCTTAATCCATTCATCACCAATCTTAGATGATATAAGCTTACTTAATAATGGATTATTTAAAGCTACCCATCTACGTGGAGTAATACCATTAGTAACATTTAAAATCTTACCTGGGTAAACCTTATCCCACTCCTTGAAGGTATCATTTTTTAATATTTCTGTATGTATTTTCGCAACACCATTAACATGAGATGAAACAAAAATTGCTAAATTAGCCATATGAACTAGATTATCATGAATAATATATAAATCTGTATTATTAAGTTCAAGAGAAATAACAGTTTGTAAATACTCAATAACATTTAAAACATCAGGAATTAAATCTCTAAGCATACTTACAGGCCATTTTTCTAAGGCTTCACCCATTATTGTATGATTTGTAAAGTTGAAGCATCCTTTTGCGATTTCTAAAGCCTGTGTATAGCTTAAGCCTTCAATATTTAATAATCTAATAAATTCAGGAATAGCCAATGTTGGATGTGTATCATTTAATTGCCAAATTTGGTGTTCCTTCATGTCACTCCATTTAAAGCCCTTTGCTTTATATTTTCTAATAAAATCTTGAAGTGTTGCACTTACCATAAAATATTCCTGGCGTAATCTTAAATACTTACCCTGAATAGTATTATCATTGGGATATAAAACATATGTAATTTCATTAGCTTTATAGTCCTCAATTGCATTACTTTCACCCTTCATATCATCAAAATCCTTGAAGTTGAAATCGTTACTATTTTCAGCTTGCCATAATCTTAATGTATTAATAGTTTCACTCTTATAGCCAATAACAGGATAATCATATGGTACAGCCATTACATCAAAATCAGCAAAATGAACTCTAACTGAATCCTCTTCACGCCTAATACTAAAAGGATCACCCCATTTTTGCCAATCATCAGCCTCTTCATGTTGATATCCATTAACAAATGATTGCTTAAATAGACCATATTTATATCTAAGACCATAACCATCAAGTAATACATCATGAGTTGCTGCACTATCTAAGAAGCATGCTGCAAGTCTACCTAATCCACCATTACCTAAAGCATCATCCTCAATTTCCTCAAACTCATTAATATCTCTACCTAATTCCTTAAGTGCTTTCTTCATATTATCTAAAATATCAAGATTTAGCATATTAGAATAAACTAATCTTCCAATTAAGAATTCAGCAGATAAATATCCACATCTTTTATTTTCTTTATTTTGAGTATTATTCCATTTGGGCATAGCCTCACTCATAACAATTTTAGATGTAGCGTTATATAATTCCTTAACACTAGCTTCCTTTGCACTATGTCCATAAAGTGCTTTTAATAAAAATTCAATTTGATTACTATATTTCATTTAATTATATCCTCCTATATTTTTTAGAATATTCCTTTAATTTACTACTTAATTTTGAACTTAAATCTCTTTTAGAAATACGATAGCTCCAATTATCAGTCGATACAGTTGAAGGTAAATTCATTCTTGTATCATTATCCTCGTTCAATAAATCCTGTATAGGAAAAATCGCATATTTAGCTTTAGAAGCATATCCAAGTTCTATAACTGTATTAAGAAGAGCCTTCTCACTTTGACCTCTATATTTAACATTTAATAATTTACATTCGTTTTTTAAATCATTTTTAAAAATATTTAAATGCTCACTATCTAAATTCTTAATATAAGAATACATAGGCGCATTATCATGAGTACCAGTATAAACTATATAATTCTCTTCATAATTAGAAGGCTTATGCTCATTATCCTTATTACCATCAAAGGCAAATTCCATAATCTTCATACCAGGATATCCAGTTTGTCTTAATAATGTAATAACACCATCATCAACAAACCCTAAATCCTCAGCTACAATATTTAAATTAGTTTTATCCTTAAACAAATCAAATTTAGGACCATCAAGCCACTTACCATTTCTAGCAGTACTTTCTTTACTATCAATTGCGTAATATCTATCAAAGCCTCTAAAATGATCAATTCTTACAATATCATAAAGCATGAATGCTTTCTTTAATCTTTCATCCCACCATTTATAATTAGTTCTCTTCATATAATCCCAATCATAAATAGGGTTTCCCCAAAGCTGACCATCAGCACTAAAACAATCAGGTGGACATCCCGCAACAAGCTTTAATGTTTTATCCTCATTTAAAACAAACATTTCAGGATTCTTCCAAACCTCAACAGAATCATATGCTACATAAAGAGGCATATCTCCCATTATTTCTATTCCCTTACCTTTAGCATATTTATGAAGTTTATTCCATTCATCTAAAAACTCATATTGAGTCCAAACCCAAAATAAATAATCATTCTTATAATTTTCTATAACAGAATTAAAAATAATATCACTATAATTTCTATATCCATCAGACCAATTATCAAATGATGAATAATTATGCATAGCCTTTATAGTCATAAATACCGCAAAGCTTTTATAATCTCCCTTTTTTTCAAATCTTTTAAATGCTGTATCATTAATATTGAAATTACTAAAAGCTTTTTTTAATACTTTAATTTTTTCTATAAACAATAAGCTATAATCAACCTTTCTTGAATCATAACTAAATTTAATTTTATGATAATCCTTCTTAAGTAACAATCCTTTTTCATGAAGAATATCTAAATCTATTAAATAATAATTTAAAGCTGTTGAAGAAACTGATTGATAAGGTGAATCTCCATAATTAGTAGGTACAAGTGGCAAAACCTGCCAGATTTTTTGATTAGACTCCTTCAGCCAATCAACAAACTCATATGCTTCCTTACCTAATGTTCCAACACCATAATTAGAAGGTAAGCTAGTGATATGAAGTAAAACACCCGCTTTTCTTTCTAAAGACATCCTATAGTCCCCCTTTATTAAAATTACTAAAATCGTTTTCTTAATTTGATTTTAGCAAAAAAAAATCTAACTTCAACACTTTTTTTACTTTTTAGTTAAAGCTTCACAATCGATAGATTTTTATCGAAAATTTTTCGAAAACATTCTAAATTTTTTTAAAAAGGCCTAGACAATAATGTCTAGACCTCAATATTAGGAACCAGTAGATTCATATCTTTTTTCAAAAAATGACCAAATCAAAATTGAAACAATTAAAAAAGCAATCGCACTAAAAGCTATTATTAATGATATTAAATATGGTGAAAAACTTATCTTACCTAAGGCTATCTCAACTGGAATATTAATAAAAGCCATAAATGGTAAAATAATAGTTAATATAATTCTTAAAAACTTAGGATAAATACCTCTAGGATACTTAGCATAGGAAATAAAATTATAAACAGCCTGTAATAATGGACCACTAGATTTCATCTTAAACGCAAGAGATGCGAATATTATTTTTAATGAGCTAATAATAATCGCACCAAAAATAGATACAGTAATAAGCATAAAAATGATATGAAAGCTAAATGTTATATTTAAATTTATTCCACATACCAATAACATGACAATTCCAACGATTAATTCTCCAAAGCCTTCAATTTGAAATACTTCTCCTATAACCTGAAACAATACAGGTACAGGCTTCAAAAACATTCTATCAATATCACCATTTCTAACCATATGATAGGCTACATTCCATAAACAATCAGTAAACACATGATCAATTCCAACACTCATCATTGAAAATCCATATAAAAAACCTAATTCCATCATTGACCAGTTATTTAAGCTCGGAATAGCTCTCATAATAAAATAAATTGATAATATAGATGTAATATTAGAAATTAAAAAATTAAATATCGATAATATAGTATCTCTTTTATATTCTAACCTAGAAATAATAGATCTTTTAGCATAAGTAATATATAGCTTAAAATAATTCATAATCTAACCTCCTTGAACTGTTATCTTCTTACTTGCTTTCATAAATAAAAGCTTCGCAATTAATTCAAGGGCGATTACCCATACTAATGATAAGCCAATAGCCTTTAAAGCACTAATTAGATCCATTTTAAGCATTAATATCAATACTGGATTTTGACTAATACCACTAAAAGGAGAATAGCTTAAAATATCAGAAAATATTCCTGGAAAAAACGCTAAAGGAATTAATGAACCAGACAAAAAGCTTACAATAACATTCTTCAAATTATTAAGTCCCCAGGAGGCAGTAGTGTAAAAGCATAAAATTCCACAAATATAATTAACAGAATCCATTAATAATATAGCTAATACCTGAGCTACTAAAAAAAGAAAAATATTCAATAACATAATTCCAATAGACTCAATAGTAATAAATCCTAATAATAAAAATATTGTATACGCAATAATAAAAGAAGGAAGACCAAATATTAAAGCCTGAATGAAGGCATTACCTAATATTTGAAACGTAAATCTTAATCGATAGGAAATAGGCTTAATATAGGAATTCGCAATTGTACCATTCCTAATTTCTTCATTAATCTCCCAAGTTGTTTCACTACTAAAGGAAACAAAATTAAAGATATTAATAAAAACAACATAAACAATCATTTCCTTGAAGGTAAACCCATTAATAACTGAATCTCCACCTAATGGTGAGCTACTATAAACACCAATCCATAAAAAGATTATACAAACAATTTGAAGAACTGAAATCACTAGCCAAGTAAATGTATTAAACCTATAGTTAATAGTTTTAATAGCGCCAGCCTTAAAAAATGGTAAATATTGCTTAAGCATCGTTATTTTCCTTTCTTTTAAGCATTTCCTTAACTATATCTTCAATACCAATTGATGTTATTTTAATATCCTTAGGATGATAATTAGAAAAAATATAATTAATTATTCTTTCTATATTTATCGCATCAGGATTAAATTTAATTTTTAAATTATTCTCTTCCAAACTATATTTTACAGTATTATTAAAATCATCAAGACTATCAATAGTTATAATATTATCTAATGTAACAGTAATAGTTTTAATATTACCAAATTTATTCTTTAGACTATGAATATCACCATCATATATAATTCTACCATCATCAATTAAAATAACTCTATCACAAAGATTTTCTATATCCTGCATATCATGAGTAGTTAAAATAACAGTAGTATTATATTTTTTATTCATAGCCTTAATTGCTTCTCTAATCTTATCCTTAACTAAAACATCAAGTCCAATAGTAGGCTCATCTAAAAATAAAATTTTAGGATTATGAAGCCATGATGCTAATAAATCAGCACGCATTCTTTGACCTAATGATAATGTTCTTACTGGCTGATCCATAATATCATTAATACCTAAGGTATTAGTTAAAAACTCCATTCTTTCCTTATAATTACTATCACTAACACCATAAATTTCCTTTAATATTTTAAAGGATTCTATTAATGGTAAATCCCACCATAGTTGTGTTTTTTGTCCAAAAACAACTCCTATTTTAGAAGCAATTTGTCTTCTTTTTTTATAAGGCTCAACTGAATCAATCCTAACGCTACCACTAGTAGGAGTTAGAATTCCACACATCATTTTAATTGATGTAGATTTTCCAGCACCATTAGAGCCAATATATCCAACAATCTCACCATCATTAATTGTAAATGATATATCATTTACAGCTCTCTTCACCTCATATTTAGCTGAAAAGAGCGTTTTTAGCATACCTATTACACCTTCACGTCTAATAGGCTTTTTAAACTCCTTAACTAAATTATTTACTTCTATCATAAAAAAACATCTCTCATATTAATCTTTATATACTATTATTGTTTGATATGGTAAAGACTTAGTATATTCTCCTAATTCAATATCACCATTAGTAGCTAAATATAAACGATAGCCTCTTAAATCTAATAATGGTAATGTATCACTACGATATCCATTATTATGAATAATCAAATAAACTCTTTCATTATCTCTAATAGTATAAGATATTTGATTAGTATTTTTACTAACAATAATATTTATTTCTTCAAGCCTATTAACATCAGTTAACCCTAAATCTGAAGCTTCCTTTTTTAGTTTAATAAGCTTTTGATAATTTCTAAACATATCAATATTCTTAATCTTCAAAGAATAATCAAGCTCATTAACCCTATATGAAGAAATATAAGAATTACTATCTCCACCCTTAGTTCTTAAAAATTCCTCTCCTGCTAAAATAAAGGCTGTACCATTAGAGGTTAAAATCATCGCATTAGAAAGCATTGCCATTTTTTTAACAGTATCATCATCTATTATACCTGCAGCCTTAAAACGATCATAAAGGGTATAATTATCATGACATGTTACATAACAAACGGTTTTATTAGGATCACAAATACTACCATTATCCCCAACTGTAAAGCCTCTAATACCATTAATAATCTTAGCTAATTCTTTCTTTTTTAGCCTATTATTAGTATCAATCCAGCCTAGCTCATAATCCTTCTTAACTCCACCCATAATTAACGCGTCACGATACTGATCATTAAATTGGCCATATCCTATAAAGCTATTTCCATTTTTTTGACTAGCTCTAAGCTTAGAAGAAAGACTAGAGCTACCTCCAACCCAAGGTTCTCCATATATAACGATATTTTCATTAACCTTAGTCTTTAAATTATAAGCTAATAAATTCATAGTCTCATAATCATGAACAGCCATCAAATCAAATCTAAAGCCATAAAGCTTATACTCTTTAGCTAAAAATTCCGTTGAATCAATCATAAATTTTCTAAACATAGGCATATTAGATGCAGTTTCATTACCACATCCAGAACCATCAGATAAGCTACCATCACTATTATGTCTAAAATAATATCCTGGTGTAATTATTTCAAAATTAGATTTATAAGCATCAGAAACATGATTGTAAACAACATCCATGATTATATTAATACCAGCCTCATTATATGCTTTAACAAGCCCCTTAAATTCTCTAATTCTTTCATATCCATCATAAGGGTTCATAGAATAGCTACCCTCTAGGGTATTATAGTTTAAAGGATTATATCCCCAATTAAATACCATTTTAGTTTCATCATTAGCACTATCAAAAAAAGGTAAAAGCTGAACTACATTAACACCTAATTCCTTAATATGATCAAATCCAGTCTTAACAGTAATACCATTTAAAGAAAAGCTTGTACCTTCAATATAAGCACCTTTAAACTTCTTTTGATATTTAAGCTTCTCTATATCATTTGTCCAGCTACTAGATGAGGTAATATCACTAATATGTGTCTCATAAACAACAATCTCAGTTCTTTTATAGGGATGAGGCTTAATATCCTCCCATCCTTTAGGATTAGTCTTACTAAAATCAACAATCATTCCTCTAATTCCACTAATACCACAGGACTTAGCATAAGGATCAACTACCTCTATATTTTTATTCTTATAATTTGTTATTACATAATTATAATATTTTCCTTCTAAATCTCCATCAATAACAGCACTCCAAACACCTCTATCAATATAGCTCATAGGAATAGAAAATAATATCGAATCATCGCCTAATTCTTTATCTATAGCTAAAGGTGTACCACTATTATAAACTCTAAGCTCTACACTACTACAAAGCGGAGCCCATAGCCTAAATGTTGTTTTATCCTTAGAATAAATCGCACCTAATTCTCCATTATAGGTATATTTTTCATTAAAATATCTTCTTTGATATAAGCTAAATTGATTAACTGTTTCTTCTATTATTGTATTATCATCTAATATAGCTTTAACCTTGTATATACCTCTAGCATCAAAATCCTCTAAATTAAATTTGATTTTATGATTTCTACTATCCTTCCTAAGCTTTCTTTTAGCTATCAGCCTATCATTTAAATACAGCATTCCTTCTAGAGCACTACAATCTAAAGAGAATCCTACCCTATAGTTCTCTAAAAAACTACAATAAATAAATCCACTCATATAATTCACCTCAAATATTTATAAATCGCATATTACAACTTCATTCTAACAAAATTACATTATAATTCAAGCGTTTTCATACAAAATAAAAAAAATTCAAAACCAATAAATAAATTTCGAAATTTTTTCGCAAAAAGAAAAGCCACTCAAGGTGGCATAATCATTCAGTTTTACTTACTGGGGTAACCTTAACCTTACGATAAGAATCAAAATGCTCAGAAACTAGCTTCATAATACCAACTGCGTCCTTTCTAACATCTAAATCTGTATAAATTCTAACATCAATCAAATCATCCCCAATAATAACTAAAACATCATCATAAGAATAATTTTCAATTAACGCATCCTCAAATTTAGATTCTAATAAAACATTCTCCTTAATACTTGTCATTAGGCTATTACATTCATAAACCTCATCAGCACTCATAGCTCCACTAGCTATTTTCTCTTCATATTCACCTAATTCTAAATTAACTTCCTCTAAATGCTTTACCCTAAGTTCACTAAATTCCGGATTCAAATCAGTCGAATCTAAAACATCACCATTAGTTTCCTTATCGTCAATATTGCTTCTAGCCTCCTTAATATAGAAAATAGACATCATTGCTACAGCAGCTAATAATAATATTGGTAGCTTTAGCTTTTTTCTCATCCTAATCACCTTCAATAATATATATGATTAAAATTGAATATTTAGAACTATTTTATCTTATCTAAAATACTCTTAATTCTTAAGCTCTTCTTATAATATTTTCCATATACCAAGGAATAACCATTCTCTCTAGCAAGTAAAATATCATCATTATCATTAATCTCATTAAGTATACATAAAACCTTATGCTTTTGACAAATATCATATATTTCATTAATACTTTCCTTTGTTACAGAATGATAGTCATAATAGTAATAATCACAATTTTCTCTTAAAACATCAAGTAAACTATAGCTTGCAATTCTAAAACCTAAAGCTCTAATACGACTAACAACAATACTAGATGCATCGTTAAATTCAAAGGCTACAAATCTTGGATCAATCTTAAAAAATTGAAGCTGAGTAGATAAAAAGCTAATTAATGATAATTCAATTGTAGAAGGATTAATCTCAATAAAAATATTAATAAATCCCTTACATTTATCATAAATAATCTTTTCTTCTTTAAATGCATTCATAATTAAATACTTATCCATTTGAGATACTAAATCTCTTCTTTCAATAACAGAATTTAAAAGCTCATCTGTAACCTCATAATTATCAATACCTAGCTTAAGCCTATAGCCATGGACATCAACACTCTTCAAATTAACAATTTGTAAATAATTAATAACTAAATTACCATGATCAATACATTCAGAAATATGAGTAACTAAAGCTTTCTTATTAAAGCTCTTCCTCATTTCCTCTCCATCATAATGAGTAATAGAATTGCTTAATCCATAAACTCTTGAATTATTTAATGCATCCTTCGCATTATCTAAAATCATGCTAGATTTCTCTAAATTAACATTCTTAGACATACGATATACTCCAGCCTTAAAATAAATAGAAACTCTAGAATTAATTTTAGCAATATCATTATGTACAAAATCAAAAAAACCATTAAGCTTACTCTCTATAGATCTTTTATCATTTATATTTTCCATTAATAAAGCAAATGTACTACCCTCTAAATGATAAAGCTTAATATCAAAATATTTACTAATCGCGCTCTTAAATGATTTACCTATTGCGTAAACTAATTGCTTACTAAATAAATAGCCATATAGCTCCTCATAAATATCAAAATCATATATCTCAATGACAGATAAGCTTAGCTGTCTCTTAGAATAAATACTTTCTAAATCTGTTAAAAGCCTATATTCAGTATCAAGCTTAGATATAGGATTAGTATATGCAATGCCTAAAAGCTTATTCTTATCATAATTTTCCTTAGTAACATCATCAATTAAGGATAAAATATGAATAGTACCCTCAATCATCATAGGATAGAATCTTTCTTTAACCCTAATTATCTTTTCCTTATTTCTAAAATTATATTCCAGTTCTCTTTTATTTGTATCAAGATTATATAATGATTCTAATATATTTTTATAATTAGTAATATCAGATGCCTCCATTTGATTATAAAAATCACTTAAGGTTAAATCCTCTAATACCCCTAAAATATTACAAGCCTGAGGAGATAAATGAATATATCCTTCAACACATTCCTTTAGTCCTGATGACATGTTATCTTTAATAAATAAAAGCTTTTCAGTTTCTAAATTTCTATCATTAGCCTTTAAAAATAATAATAATCTAGATGATAGCATCATAGAAACAAGCTTCAATGATTCATAAACCCCAACAGTATCTAAAAATGAACAATTTGAAAAATAAGCAATACTACCGAAGCATTCAATAGAATTAGAAATAGGAACGCTAAATCCATAATACTCATCTAAGTATTCCTCATTTTTAACTATATCTCTATTAAATTCCCTATTAGCCTGGTCTAAAAAATATTCACTATTAGTAATTAAGGATTGATAAGAAATAGTACCCTCAATCATATCTACAGTAGGCTTTTTATCATATACTCTTTCTTTTTTATAATGTAATCCAATATAATTTTTATTAAAATAAAGTATATATATTTCATCAATAGGTAATATCTTACAAATTTGAATTGCGCATAATCTAAATATCTCTCTAAATTTCAAATTTAAATCAACTTGATTTAATTCATTAAAAACCTTAGCTAATAAATTATAATTACTACTAACATCAACATCTCTAATAATCTCATGTGTTGTCGCTTTAGTTTTTATAGAATCTACACTAGGATTTAATATTTTATTAAAATTAATATCCTCTAATTCCTCTAATACCTCTTGAGGTAATTCTATTTCAGGAACAGCTACATTATATTTCTTTTTAGACTTAGGAGTATTATCCTTAACTTTTAATGATTCTAAATTAGCTATTTTTGATTCGTAATCCTTAATAGAAACAAGTGAATTAGTTTTCTTATAAAGCTCTAAAGCTTGATAACAAAAATCTAATGATTCTTGTAAATAATCATTAGAAATATAATCGGAATAATTACTTTCTAATATACTAGCCTTTTTTAATTCACCAATTTCAATATAAGCCCTTAATACTAATGATACAATCTCAATAATATATTTCATTTTAATATCATTAGAATCAATAAATTGCTTACCATCTAATATAATCTTATTATAATTCTTTCTAATTAATGAAATTTTTAATTCTCTTATAGTTAAAATAGATAAGGATTCTAATGCTAAATTAGTCTCATAATAAGCCTTTACATCTGGTAAAAGCTCAAGATATTTATCATACTGCTTCTCATTATAATAAATATCAGAAAGCTTAATTTTAGCATAAATTAGCTCATCCTTTGAAATATCATCATCTAAATATGATAAAAGTTCTTTTTTAGCATTTGTTAAATCATTTATTTTTAAATAAAATTCAATCTTATCCTTAATATATAAATCTCCCTTAGAAATAGGAAGAAATGTTTTCTTTAATTCAATATATTTTAAAGCTTGTTCATATAGCTCATTCTCTAAAGTTATTTTAATAATTCCATCTAATAAGGCTATTTTCCCCTCAGTATTCATCTCAGTAATATTAGGCAAATACTCATACAATAGCTTTAAAGCCTCATCAGTTTTATTTAATGATGCAAGAATTATAGCTTTAAATGATAATGCCTTTACATAATCATCACTATTCTTTTCCTGATTACTCAAAAATAAATTTATTTTTTGAATTGAAGTTTGTTTTTTATCAAGCTCTAGCACCTCATTTAAAGTCATTCAATCACTCCCAATCATAATCAATAGCTTTAATAATTTTTTTATTACTATAAAATAATATTTTATTATTATCTATTACTACATATTCATCATTTTGATAGCTTCCTGGATTTAAATATAAAATAGAATCACTAAAAAAATAATTTTGAATATGAGTATGACCATAAAAACAAATATTGCAATTTACTGATAATCCCTTATAGGTAATAGCTAATAAATCATATTTTACATTATATAAATCACCATGAATAATTAATATTCTTTTATTAATAAATGTAAGTATTTTTTCCTTATCACCTAATAAATCACAATTTCCTCTAACAAAAATAATATTATTAGCTTTTAAATAATTATATGATTCTCCATAATCGCCACAATGAATAACCAAATCATAACCTTTTAAATTTAAATCTAGCTTTCTTCTATGAGAATCACTTAAAACTAAAATCTTCATTGATTAATTCCTTCATTTTCTTTAAAGCCTTAGAACGATGTGAAATCTCATTTTTAACCTCTAATGGTACTTCTGCAAAGGTTTTATCCCATTCCTTAATATAAAAATAAGGATCATATCCAAAGCCATTTTCTCCTCTTGGTGTATCTATAATCTCACCATCTACAACACCCTCAACTACTCTATAATCTCCATTAGGATGATATAAGCAAATAGCACAAACATATCTAGCACGTCTATCAGAAACATTTTGTAAATTCTTGATCAATAGCTTATTATTGTCATCATCATTATGAGTTCCTGCATATCTTGCTGAATAGATTCCTGGTTCATTATTTAAGCCTAAGCACTCTAAGCCTGAATCATCTGATATCGCAATAGTATTTAATTCTAACGCAATAGTTCTAGCTTTTATTATCGCATTTTCCTTAAAGCTTTTACCATCCTCTACTATATCCTTATCATAGCCTATTTCAGATAATGTTTTAAATTCAATTTTATTAGTATTTAAAATACTTTTAAATTCTCTTACCTTATTCTTATTATTTGTCGCAATAACTACCATCTTCATTTTATTACACCTCAAATAACATTTTATCATAAGATATTAGAATTATAGCAATTAAAATAGTTAAAATTTATCTTTTTTTGTCTTATAAACAAAAAGAAAATGACAAAATATAATATTTAATATATAATAATTTTGTAAAAACTAGAAAGGATTTTATTTATGAGAAAAGCAGTTTATCCTGGTTCATTTGATCCAATATCAAAAGGTCATCTAGATTTAATTGAAAGAGCGTCAAAATTATTTGATGAGCTACATATTTTAGTTTCCTATAATATGTTTAAGAAAAGTGCCTTTTCAGTTGATGATAGAATAGAAATGATTAAAGAATGTACAAAGGGAATAAATAATATCGTTGTTACCTCATGGGATGGATTAGTAGTTCAATATTGTAAAGAAAATAATATTAATATTATCGTTAGAGGTATGAGAAATTATAGTGATTATGAAACAGAATTTTCATTATTTCAATATAATAGAGATATTTACCCTAATGTTGAAACAATCCTATTAATGCCAACAACAAAAAATCAAATTGTTTCCTCAAGTTCGATTAAAGAGCTTGTCGAATTCAATTGTGATATATCTAAATATGTCCCAAGCGCTATTGAAAAGAGAATTGTTGAGGGTCTAAAGAAAAAATCTAATTAAATGGATTTTTTTCTTTTTTTAAATTCCTTAGGTGTACATCCTACAATTCTTTTAAAACAAATAGTAAAATAATTAGATGATGAAAAGCCACATTCATATGCAATTTCAGTAATAGACTTATCACTAAATTCTAGTAAATTAGAAGAAATTCTAATACGATAATTCATTATATATAAAATAGGAGCTATACCTACAACCTTTTTAAAGCTTCTAGATAACTCACCTAATGATAAATGAGAAGCATTAGCTAAATCCTCTAGTGTTATTTCCTCTGAAAAATGAGAATAAATATATTGTAAAGCATTCTTTATTTTACTGTCATTTCTAATTGAATTATCCTTTAATTGATTAATATCTATATTTCTTTTAATATAAGAAAAGAGCTCAAATAAATAATTAATAATATAAAGTTTATATCCAACCACCTTATTCTTATAATCTAAAGAAATAGATAGAGCCTTTTCCCAAAGTTCCTTAGATTCAATAATATATAAATATTGTGAGTTATCTATTATACTATTTATTTCATTAACTAAATCTAAAGATTTTGTCAACTCTAATATATTTCTATTAAAAACAATAGTTAATACTATGGAATCCTCACTTTTATAATGAAGAATATGATGAAGGGTGTTAGGTAAAACTAAAAGAATTTTATTAGGTTTAATTATATATTCAGTTTGATTAACTAATACATTAATTTCTCCTTTTATAGCAATAATAGCTTCAAGCTCCTCATGACAATGCATATAAAAAAATCTATCCTTATAAATATTATAGGTATCTCCATAAATCGCTAATGGAAATTCCTTTGTGCCATGCTTCGCAAGCTCATGAAAATAATAATCTACATACTCATTCATAACTAAAACCTCAAAATAATTATAAAATATAGTAAAAATATTGATATTTTTACTAGTACTTCCTCTATATAATTATATTATAAAAAATTATAGAGGGGAAAACAATATGAAAAAGCTTTTTAAAAGGGATAGAATAACTGCATTATTTAAGCTAGCTATACCATTGTTCTTAGAAACATTATTAGCTCAGTTTTTAGGTTCAATAGATACAATAATGATTTCTAAATATAACGAACCATCAGTTGCCGCAATTGGTAATGCAAATACTGTAATTGGATTTTTAACAGTTTTATTCGCAATTTGTTCAATTGGTGTAGGAATTATAGTCAGTCAATATTTAGGCGCAAATGAAATTGAAAAGAGTAATATGGTATTAGGTCATGGTATTATATTTAATTTATTTATTGCCATAATAATAGCCTTAATATTTATAATATGGAATAAACCATTACTTAAAATGACTAATACACCTAGCGATATTATAGATGAGGCTTCAGGATATATTAGGATTGTTTCAATTGGATTACCCTTTTTAGCAATGACAAGTTGTATGTCTAGTAATTTCAAATCACATTCAAAGCCTCTTGTTGTAACAATAGTATCCTTTAGTGCAAATATATTAAATGTAATTTTAAATTATATATTAATATATGGATTTTTAGGAATACCTAGTCTAGGCTATAAGGGTGCCGCAATAGCAACTGTTATTTGTCATATATTTACTTGTCTTACAACAATATTATTAACAAAGATAATACTTAAACAAAAAATATTTATTTTTAAGCTTGATAAAAATATTACTAAAGCAATTATAAAAATAGGTGGACCTAGCGCCCTTGAAAATATTTGTTATAACATATCACAAATAATAGTATTATCTCAAGTAAACTTATTATTAACTGAAATGCTAACAGCTAGAACTTATCTATCAATGATATTAGCCTTTATTTACATAATATCTGGTGCCTTTGGAAGTGCCAATTCAATTATTGTAGGATACAATGTTGGTAAGAAGGATTTTACTGAAGCAGCTAATTCAACTAAATTATCATTTTTATTATGCTACCCAATAATATTAATATTAGTTATATCTTTAAATTGCTTTGGAGGATTAATATTCCCATTAATAACTCAAAATAATAATATTTTAAATGCTATATATAGTGTTTTACCTATTCTATTTTTATATGAAACTGGAAGATGTGCTAATTTAATTTATATTAACGCATTAAAAAGTAGTGGGGATACAATATTCCCAGTTGTTTGTGCGATATTCTCAATGTTTTTAGTTGCTTCCTTTGGTTCATATTTGTTTGTTAGTGTATTAGGTATAGGCTTTATAGGAATTTTCCTAGCTCCTGCGTTAGACGAGGTAGTAAGAGCTATATTATGTGTTATTAGATTTTGTACTGGAAAATGGAAAAATAAGGCAATAGATTAGTTTTTTAAGCATAAAACATTTACAATATTTGTAGAATTATGCTATAATACAATTTGTAATAAATATTTTATTTAGAAGGGGAATTTATAATGAAGGAATTTATTATTGAAACAAGTGCTAGACACGTACATGTTACTCAAGAAGTATTAGAAGAATTATTTGGCGCAGGTGCTGAATTAACTGTTAAAAAGGAATTAAGCCAACCTGGTCAATTTGCATCAAATCAAAAGGTTTCTGTTGTAGGACCTAAGGGTGCATTAAATTGTTCTATTTTAGGACCATGCCGTAACGTTAACCAAGTTGAGGTATCTTTCACAGATGCTAGAGCTTTAGGTGTTACTGCTCCAGTTAGAGAATCTGGTGATGTTAAGGGTTCTGCTCCTTGTAAGCTTGTTGGCCCATGTGGAGAAGTTGAATTGTCAGAAGGCGTTATCGTTGCTAAACGTCATGTACATATGACTCCAGAGGATGCTGAAGAATTCGGTGTTAAGAATGGTGATATTGTTTCTGTTCAAGTTTTAAATGAAACAGGAAGAAAGGTTACATTCGAGGATACAGTTATTCGTGTATCTCCTAAGTATGCTTTAGCAATGCATATTGATACTGATGAGGCTAATGCTGGTGCATTATTCGGTTCAATTAAAGGTACAATTGTTAAGTAATAATTAATTATATTAAGGGCTATGAGTTTTTTTCATAGCCTTTTCTTTATCTAAAAAAGGAGGAAAATATTCCTCCTTAACTAGATTTAAAATTGTTATTCAATAATAGTTTCCATTACTTATCACTAATAGAATCTAACCATTTTTGCCATTCATCCTTAGATAAACCATATTCTCTATGCTTCTTTAAAGCTTCTATTGGTTCATCATAATCATTTAGCATTTGAAGTAATTCAAATTTATTATGTGATTTATATAAATAATATTTATCTAAAGAATTATTAATAGAATTAATAGGTGTTAAAGTTTTAATTTTACTAACTATATTAAGTAAATATAGCTCATAAAATCCTTTAGAGAATAATCTATAATATTCCTTTTCTTTCATAGTATCCTCATCTAAAATATGAATATAAAATTCATTAGTATATCCTTTATAATCAAGCATACCTAATAATGATAATAAATTAATTGAGCATACCATATCATACCCAAAAACTAAATGAACTGGTCTATTTTTAGGTATTAAAGCAATTTTGGATAATATTTTAACATTATAAATTAAAAAGGAAATATTTAATGAGCATAGTCTTTCCTCAATATACTGTGTAGACAAAAAGTCAGCCTTGGGGTTTCCTATTGACATTATTTCATTAAAAGGAATGATTGTACCATATATGCCATAAGCAGCGTGGTTCTTTTCCATTTCTTCACCACTAACGACACTAACCTCGCCATCTCCAATCATCCAAGAATAATTATAATACATACCTAATACCTCGTTTATTTTATACTTCTATTTTAGCGCAACACTATTAAAAATCAACTCATTTCTAATGAAAGCGTCATCAAATAAATCTATTTTTCGTTTATAGTAATACTATAACCAGTTTTAAAAATACAATTACTAGCTAGTTTATGAATTAAAGGCTTATCCCTTAATTCTAAATTAGGATTTTCCATATCAGGTATTCCCCACCATGGTTCAATACAAATATAATCCCCATATCCTGGCCATGTCCAAATAGCTAATACCTCTGATTCTTTTATATCAAAAATATATTCATGCTGATTAGTTACTAATCTAACCTCATTTATATTTGAAGCATCATATATTAATGTTTTTGAATCAGTTATAAGCTTCTTTTTCAAATCAATTTCCTTAGGTAATACTACATTATTTATATTTTTAATTAAATCTCCTGTTTCATTTAAAACATATTGCTTAGTATTAATAGTATTATTAAATATAAGCTTTGTAGAATCAAATTCAAAGCCGTTATCATAATAGCTACCAGAAGCCTTTAGAGCTGGATGTCCTCCAACACTAAAATACATATCAGATACACCATTATTTTTCACTAAATAAGATATACTTAATTTGTTATCTAATAGTTCATAAATAATCTCAAAATGAAAATCAAAAGGATATATCATTTTGAGATTATTATTAGAATCAAGTTCAAGAATAAGCCTATTATTACTACATTCCTTTAGCATTAAAGTCTCATATCTAGCTACACCATGATTCTTTAATGAATACTCTATACCATTTACTGTATATTTTTGATTTTTTAATCTCGCAACAAAAGGAAAAATAACAACATCAGTACCACTCCAGCTTCTACAATCAGGTTCATAAAATAAATTATTATTATTCTTTTTATCATATAAAGCTTTAATTGCTCCACCATTTTCATTTACTATAAGTTTCAAAAAAGAATTTTCAATCGAATACATATAAATCTCCTTTATTCTATTTTACATAATTATATCACCTTTTTTGCATAAAATATAATTCAATTTTAAATTAATACTATTTTGATCAAGTAGAGTAAAACAATTTTTTTTTATCACATTTCACCTTCTCACAGCAACATTTGTTTTAGGAATTTTACATACTAATCGGTTAAGGTTAATTTTTCGATTATATATTTTTCATAAAGTTGTATTTTCGATATAATTTGCTTTTTTTCTATGTTCATATTATTAATTCCAATATCCACATTTTTACCATTTCATTTTTAAATGATAGATTCAAATTAACTCTTTCTAATATTTTCGCAATATATCAGTTAGTCAACTTTGTTCTTCATGTCACCTCGAAAAAAAATTATAATTTAGCCCACTCATTTAGATACGTTTAACATCCTACTAGCATATATTCTAATTATTTGCTAGAGATTTTAAGATCTCCATAGCCTTATAAATTGCTATCAAGTTAAAAAGCTATGTCTCTTGGGACCTTCACACAAGACATGATTCCAGTTATAACAAAAAAGCCTATCGATATAATAGGCTTCATAAATACTAAAATATTATTATAATGCTTCAACAACCTCTATTGATAATGAAGTTATATTTGAAATTTCTTCATTAGTTAATCCTTTTTGTTTAAGAATTTTAGCAGATTTAATTAAAGACTCATTATTCTTAGCTATTGTTTCATCTTTCTCTGCTAGTGCTTCATTATTTTTAGCTATCAGTTCATTATTCTTAGCTAGTGCTTCATCCTTCTTAGCTAGTGCTTCATCTTTCTCTGCTAGTGCTTCACTCATCGCTATATTCTCATTTTTTATTTGATCTAAGGTTGCATTCTTAGCTTTCAATTCAGC
>CAKQBG010000038.1 GCA_934216145.1 uncultured Anaeroplasma sp. | reverse complement strand
TATCTCCCGGTTATCTCCCGGTTATCTCCCGGTTATCTCCCGGTTATCTCCCGGTTATCTCCCGGTTATCTCCCGGTTATCTCCCGGTTATCTCCCGGTTATCTCCCGGTTATCTCCCGGTCGAAGCTTTATATACTTGGATAAAAATGGGAAAATATTTTATTTTAAGTGATATAATTTTTAAATGATAACTTAGTGTCAAATGTTTTTGTAAATGGTATCATAGAAGTGTAGGAAAGTGGCAACGAAAAAATGTTGGACGAATACTACACTTTTTCTTATAATATAAAGCATGGAGGTGCTTATCATGAGAAAGGATATTATGGAGGCAATAAACTTAATGAAAAAAGATGAAGTAAAACCAAATTACGCTGAACTTGGTAGAATCTATAATTGTGATTATAGAGTTATTAAGCGTTATTTTGAAAATGATATCAAAGAAAGGAAGAAAATTACAAGACCATCTCTACTTGATGATTATAAAGGTATCATTAATGATAAGGTTGAGGCAGGTTATTCTGTAAAGAGTATCTATTACCTATTAACTAAGAAAAATTTTAAAGGTAAATATGGCATTGTTAAGAAGTATGTCCGAGAATATAAGCATGAACAAACTAAATAATCATTAAATGTTTCATTAGACTTTCTTTTAATAGTTTTACTATTATTTAAATAAATAATTTTAATCATTTGCTGTGTAATAGTAGAACCCCCACTTCTATTATCAGTAAATAACTTAAAATCCTAAGGTAAGAGAAGGTCATAGTCTTTTAGCATCAATAGTTGGTATTATTTCTAATTTTCTTTTATTCTTAGTTAAGCTATTAGCAGGTATATTTTCTAATAGTATTTCAATACTAGTAGGTTCTATTAATAATTTATCAGATATGTCTTCATGTATTGCATCAACAATAGGCTTTAAAATGGCTTCACGCCCTGCAGATAGTAAACATACTTTTGGACATGAAAGAATTGAATATATAATTGGATTAATTATTTCAATTATTGTTATCTTTGTTGGAGGTAGCTTATTTATATCATCTATTGAAAAGATTATAGAAAATCCTAGTTCTAATGTATCTAATGTAATTAGATATATCAATAGTCATTTTAATGTTTTCTATTTTAATTAAGCTATGGTTTTATAAGAAGCTATCAAAGATTATTGATTCAGTAGCTTTAAATGCTTCTAGTAAGGATAGTAGAACTGATATTATTAAAAGTCATGAGCTTATTGATACAATAGAGCTTAATGTTAAGAATAAATTTGGAGTTGAATTAACTATTCATATTGATCTATTGGTATTAGATGATGATATTAATGAATTAAATGTTAAACCAAAATATATACTAAGTAATATAGATAGTAATTTGTCATTCCCTGATTTAAGAATGATTAAAAGGGATTATAATACTATTTTATTTAATGTAGTTGTTTCTTATAATTTTAAGTATTCTAATGAAGAAATACAAAAATTGATTGAAGAAAAGCTTATTTGTAATTATAAATATATAGAATAGATATTATAAATTGGACTTTTATAAAAAAAAATGATAAAATAAATTTCGAGTTTTATGAGGTGAAATGTATGAATATGATTTTTAAAAGAAAGCTACCAATTCCTCAAGAAATAAAGAATATGTATCCTTTAGATGAAAAGCTAGCTTTAATTAAAAAGAAAAATGATGAAGAAATAAAGGATATAATTACAGGTAAAAGTAATAAGCTATTATTAATAATTGGTCCTTGCTCTAGCGATAGAGAGGATGCAGTTATGGATTATATGAAAAGATTAAGAGTGCTACAAGAAAAGGTTAAGGATGAAATATTCTTTGTACCTAGAGTATACACTAATAAGCCAAGAACTACTGGTGCTGGATATAAGGGAATGCTACATCAGCCTGATCCTAATGGTAATCCTGATATGCTTAAGGGATTAATAGCAATTAGAAAAATACATATGGATGTATTAAAGCAAACAGGCTTTTCTACAGCTGATGAGATGCTTTACCCTGAGAATTATCGTTTTTTAAATGATTTATTATCCTATGTAGCAGTTGGAGCTCGAAGTGTTGAAAATCAACAGCATAGATTAACTGCATCTGGTGCTGATGTACCAATTGGCATGAAAAATCCTACATCTGGTGACTTAACTGTTATGATGAATTCAATAAATGCTGCTCAGCATGGACATACATTTATTTATCGTAACTGGGAGGTAGAAACATTAGGTAATCCCTTAGCACATGCTATTTTACGTGGATATGTTGATGAAAAGGGTGTTTCTCATCCTAATTATCATTATGAGGATTTATTAGAATTAAATGAATTATATAAAAAATCAGGATTTATGAATCCTGCCGTTATTGTTGATTGTAATCATTCTAATTCTAATAAAAAGTATTTAGAGCAGGTTAGAATAGCTAAAGAGGTACTTCATTCTACTAGACATAATCCGGATATTAAAAAGCTTGTTAAGGGATTAATGATTGAATCATATTTAGAGGATGGTAATCAGCCTATAGATGGAGGATGCTATGGAAAATCTATTACTGATCCATGCTTAGGCTGGGATAAGACTGAAGAGCTAATCCTAGATCTAGCTAATCTAAGACGCTTAGATAAATAATTGGCTGATTTTGAAGTGAACCGTAAATCTTGGACTCGAGGAGACAAATTTTTAATTTTCGCTAAAAAATTCCCAAAGAAATATACTTGTAATCTAGAAAAATTTGAAATATGTGATACAATAAAACCATCTTAAGAGACTGGTAATTATGATATTGCAATATGCCAAATTTAATATAACTATAATCCTGTAAGGCTTAAAACTTTGCAGGATTTATTTTTTTGAGAAAAGAGGAAATAAATAGAAAGATTATCCAATGATTTAAAAGAATATGGCAGGGGATATTCTATTTCTAATTTGAAATATATGATGCAATTTGCAAACTAATTTACAATTAATGAAATCAGCCAACAAGCTGTTGGCTAAATTCTTTAGTAACAATTATTTTACTAAAATCTAAATCTAATGAAGTATCTATTACTGCAAGATTAAATGAAATAGTAAAATATACCTATGTTTTGGATTTTATAGGAGTAAATGATATCACTTTTGAAAAGAAATTACAAAATAGTATACTATTGGTATTGTACTATGTAGTGAAGCTAATAACGTTGTATGTAAAACAACACTTAAGAATACAAAAAAACTAGCAATTTCAAAATATAAGGTGATTGAAGAATTAACAGAGTATCTAGAAAGAAAGTTAAATGAGAAATAATATTTTGAGTTTTTATCTCAATGTATTATTAATGCATTATTAGTATATTATGCTATAGCCTTAGTTTGGCCAGTTAATGGTGAAAGTATAATATAACACGTTAATCATATTAAAGTAAATTATTTAGATAAATATTTTGTTATTTTAGTCAATTTTAATTTTTTAGTTTAAATAGCATATTAAGTATGATATAATTTTATTGTTTATGGTGACTAATATGATAAAAATATATGGAAAAAATTGTATTTATGCAGCAATAAGAGCTAAAAGCCCAATCAAGAAGCTATTCTTATTGGATACTATTTTTAAAAAAGATAAAAATATCATAGATATAGCTAATAAGAACTATAATTATGAAATTGTATCTAAGACGTTTATGGATAAAGAATTTGGTGCCTCTCATCAGGGATATGGTGCTTATAGAGAGAACTATTCAGCTTTTAATGATAGTGATCTTGATTTATTCAAGAATAATAAAAGAATTCTTGCCTTAGATGGAATTGAAGACCCACATAATTTAGGTGCTATATTAAGAAGTGTAGATGCCTTTGGCTATGATCTTGTTATTTTACCTAAAAATAGAAGTGTTTCAATTAATGAAACAGTAGCTCATGTTTCTACAGGCGCAATAGAATATACTAGAATTATGTATACTAATAGCCTTTATAAAACAATAGAATCCTTAAAGAAAATGGATTATTGGATTTGTGGTACTGATGCAAAGGGAGATTCACTTTTATCACAAATTGATCAGGATCGTAAGCTATGTGTTATTATTGGTTCTGAAGGTTTTGGAATGAGCAAAACTCTAGTAAAGGCATGCGATTATTTAATTACAATCCCTATGGTAGGACATGTTAATAGTCTTAATGCATCTGTAAGTACTGCAATAGTTTTACAAGCTTTAATAAACGATGGTAAAGAGATTTGACAATTACAATGATTATGAATTATTATATTTAATTAGAGAGGGTAGCGAGTTCGCATTAAATTATTTATTTAAGAAATATGATGTTTTAATATATAAGATTGCCACTAGTTTTTATCCTAAAGGTGATAAGTTTGAGGATTTATTACAAGAGGGTAGAATGGTCTTATATAATTCTATTAATAAATTTGATTTTAATAAAGGAACAAGTTTTTATTCTTTTTTTGTAATATGCTTAAAAAGACAATATATTAAGCTTGTTAGTGATGAATATTATTCTGATTGTATAGTATGTGAAGATTTAGGCGGAGTGGCAGATTCTGTGAATTTACATAGTTCTAGTTCTAAAATTCTACCTCTTAGCAAACATCTTGAGAATACTGAATATTACGATATGTTTAGAGAATGCTTCATTGAAAATATTACCATTTCTGCATATGCTAAGAAGTATAATATTCCTTATGCAAAGTGTTATAGAAAATATAGTCGAATGCTTAAAATACTTAAAAATTTATTGACTTAGAATAGTATTTATTATAAAATATCCATAGAGCCTGGATATAAGGTTTTTTTATTTTGGATAAAATGGAGGATAGTATGCGCGAAAAGGTTATACTAATCTGTGAGGAATGCTTAAGTCGTAACTATACTACTACAAAAAATCCTCAAAAACAGGTTGAAAGAATTGAACTTAAGAAGTTTTGTAAAAATTGTAACAAATATACAATTCATAAAGAATCGAGATAAGGAGAATTAAGATGGCTGAAAATAATTCTGTTAAAAATGAAGTTGAAAAGAAAATTCAAAAGCAAATAGAGAAGAAAAATGAAAAAAATGAACGTTTAGGTGTTTATCGTATAGTTCAATATATAAAAGAAGAGCATAAATGGGAAAATTATTTCTTCCTATTTATATCATTAGTTACATTAATTTTAGGTTGTTTGATTTTAACAGGTTCATTAGTTGTTAAAAGTGATTTCCCAGTTATTGGTTCATTCCCAACAGTATTTGCATGGATACTTGTAGGTTTTGCAACAATTGGTTTGATTTATGCTGTTTATCCATTCTTTAAGCCAGCATTCCCTGAGTTTAAGAAGATTACATGGTTAGCTCCACGTAAGTTTTTAGGTGATACAATTCGTGTCTTCCTATTTTTAATAATATTTACATTATTATTCTTGTTATATGATTCTTTTATTGCTGAAATTTTAGCATTAATATTCTAGGGGTGGAAATATGAAAAGATGGTATGTTGTAACAACTTATTCTGGTTTTGAAAATTCAGTTAAACAAGACTTAGAACGCCGTATGGAATCTATGAATATGACTCATTTAATTTATCAGGTTCTAGTTCCAGAAGAAGTTGAAGAAGTAACTGATAAAAAGGGAAATGTTAAACAAAAGGTTAATAAAATGTTCCCTGGTTATGTTTTTGTTGAAATGGAAGTAGAAGGCGAAATGGATGAAAAAGCTTGGTTTATGGTTCGTAATACACCAAAGGTTACAGGCTTTTTAGGTTCATCTGGTGGTGGTACAAAACCAGTTCCAGTTCCAAAAGATGAAATGGATGAGATTTTAAGAAAACTTGGAATTGTAACAAAACCTAAATTTGAAATTGAGGTTGGTGACCGTGTTGAAGTTACTGATGGCTCATTCAAGGGTATGATTGGCGATGTATCTTTAGTTAATATTGAGAAGGAAGAATTAACTGTATTAATAGATATGTTTGGTCGTCAAACTCCAATGGAATTCCATATTAATCAAGTCAAAAAACTTTAATTATAAAGACGTCAGAAATGACGTTTTTTTAATTTTGAAAATATTATTTTCATAATTAAATGAATTACTTTTTTATTGATTTAAATTATTAAAAATGGTAAAATAAAAGTAATCATAGTACATATGTTATATTCTAATGAATATAAAACGGGCAAAGCTAGAGAAATTTAGTGACGCAAAGCTATAGGGTCCATAAAAGGATAGCCAGTTGCAAATCTTTTTGTGACTGGTTTTTTACTTTTTTTATGAAAGGAAGTGTAGTATGAAAAAATTAATATTCAATATTTTTACATTAATTGTTACTACTACACTTTTAATTGTAGTATGCTTAGCTTGGTATACATCTAATAAAAATGTATCTGCTAATGGAATTATAGCTTCAACACTTGGTGATGAATACTCTCTTAAGCTTGAAAGAAGAATAAATAGTGATGGTGAATTGATTTGGAAAGATACTAAAAATTTATCATTTACTAATTTAAATCCAGGTAATAAATTTTATTTTCGAATTGTTATAGATTCTCCTAAAGATTCATCTTTTCAAGCAACTATTTCATTTGATAATGTCGAATCAGAATTACAACCTAACAAGCTCGTTGTTGAAAATGGTTCTATTTGTAAATATGTTCCTAATCAGTCTTCATCTACAAATTCTTCAACAATTAATAAAAATGTGCCGCTTTATAAAATAGAAAATAATAAAGTTACAGTTAAAGTAAACGATATAGATAAAACATTATATTCAATTGATAATAATAATATTTCTTTAGCTGATTTAAAAATACAAGATGTATTTAAATTCTATAAAATTGATGAAAAAAGTCTAGATGATGATTTATCTAATAAAACTAGTATTTCTTTGAAAAATGTAAATGAATTATATGACTTAACATCAGATTCAAATGGAAAAGCCTATTTATATTTTGTATTAGAGTTTAATGAAAATGCATCTTTAGCTTTAATTGATGGTAAGCAATCAAGTAATGCTTATTTATATCAAAAACTTATTATTGGTTCTATATCTATACAAACAAATAAAAATAATACAAATAATTAAGGAGTAAAATATGAAAAAGAAAGAACTTTTAATGTATATAATTACTCCAATATTATTACTTGGAGTTACAATAACAATCATTGTTGCTTGGTATACAAATACTCATAAAATAGGTAATATTGATGGAGAAACATCTGATAATGTAATTAGCTATACATTAAATGATACAAAAGTAAATGTTACAGAATATCAAGTTTCAAACTTAGCATTTTTTGATGTTGATAACCAATCTGAGACTAAATATTTTAAAGATATGGTAATAGTCGTTAAACTAGAAATAGAAAATGTTACTAATAATAATCTTACTGTTGAAATAAATTATTCAGCTATTCCTAAGTATCAATATATTAATTCTAATACTACAGGCACTATAGCATCTAATATATTTAATACTACATTACCTTCAGGAGTTGCTTCACTTTCTACAGCTTATTGTTGTGGATTTATAAGTAAAAATGATATAGAAAATATTAGTATTGATACAAAAAAAACAATAGAAGAAAATATTACTGAAAAAAAATATAATAGTTCCATTAATGATGAAATCAATGGTAATGAAATAAAAATATATTATTTATATTTATTTGGTGTTCAGGAAATTGATTCTTCAAATAATGATTTTTTAAAAGAAAAATATAATTTTAAGTTAACAATACAATCAACTGTTACTAATACCAATCCAGTTGAAACTTCTAAGCCTAGCTCTACAGCAAGCACTTCAAATAATTAATTAAAGGGAGGATATACCTATGAAAAGAAAAAAGTTAATAATTATGATAGGTTGTATCATCCTTTTTTGTAGTTCTCTATCAGTATTTGCTGCTTTTATTTTTAATAGAATTATTGATGGTGGAGTCGAAAGTGGAAAAATAGAAATAATAAGTGAAGGTTATATTTCATATGCACTAAATCAAGATGTTGATTTTGATTCTCGTTTATTTAAACAAAACGAATACAAAGCTATTTTAAAGGAAAGAGCAGGAGTATCTAAGGTAAATGATGTTAATGTAAATAATGGATTAGAAATAACAGATTCTAATGTTGCTAATTATTATGAGAAAAAAGAATATAAGGAAGAAGAAACTACTGATTCATCTATTGGACAAGAATTATTCGTTTTAGATGAGTTTTGTAATTTTATTCATATAAATGAGAATGACAAAGATAAAAAATATGATAAATATTATTATTTTGAAAAAGCTACAGAGATTAATGAAAATAATGAATATTATCGTTTAGGTCATAAATATGTATCGACTCCAAATGAAAATAATATAAGTATGTATTATACTTTATCAGGCATTGATTCTCAAGGATATGGTATTTATGATGAGGCTAAAAATTATGATGTAAATAAAAAATATTTCACTTTAGTATATGAACCTACTTCAATAACAGCAGATGATACTATAACATCAGGTGAAAATGCTGGATTATCTTGTGTTAATACTTATGCAACAGAAAGAAATTTGAATTCATTAGAAAGCAAGTATATGTATTTAAATCAATTAGGATTTAAATTTAAAGTAAAAACTGGTATAAATGCTTATTTGCGTGTTAAATTCTTTGATGCATGGATTTCATCACAATTATATCCTGGAGCTTCAAAGCTAAAAGAAGTATACATAAAAAAAGATCAAATTAGTGGTAGATCACCATTCGAGGTAAATGCTAATAATTGGTATTATGATCAAGTAAATAATTGTTGTTATATGACAATTCCAATCTCATCTAGTGAAGAAATTAAGGAATATACCTTTAACATTAATGAATCATATTTTTCTAAAACTTCAGCTGCAGTATACAAAGAAAATATATATGTACAAGTTTCTTATTCATTGGAATTAATTCAGGCTAATAGAGTTTTAACAGTTTGGGGTGTAGATCCAAGCGTTTTAGGAGGTGTATCTAATGAAAAATAAAATAACAACTCGAAAAAAAATATTTATTTTATCATTATCTTTAATAACAATTATAAGTGCCATTTTGACATTCGTATTTGTTTTTTCAAACAAAGTAGAGGTAATTGATATAAAAAAAGCTTATGGAAAATACGAATCTACTCAAAATATTTATGTTGGTAAAGAGAATACAAATACATCTACTTTTATTTCAATGACCGATGCAGCAAATAGCACATCAATAGAAAATAAAACAATTACCATTGCAACTCCAAGTGAATTAATTTTATTTTCTAATTTATGTGATCCTAAAAATGAATCATATAATGAAAATTTTTTAGGATATAATTATAAATTATTAAATAATATTGATTGTAGTAAAAATACTGATTCATTCATTCCTATAGGCTATGATAAAGCATTTAGCGGTACATTTGATGGGAATGGCTTTGAAATTAAATACTTAAATTTTATTAGTTTAGTTAGTAAAAATGAGAATGTTACTAAATATCTATATTCAAGTGACAATGAAACAAATACATATATTCAGTATTTTGCAATGTTTAGTAAAAATAATGGTACAATTAAAAATTTAGGTTTAATTTCACCTAGAATTGTATTAAGCTATAATCCAAGGGGAGCCGCATATATAGCCCCTCTTGTTGGTGAAAATAAAGGTACAGTAGAATACTGTTATCACAAAATGTTAGAATCAAATGAGGATAATTCAAGTGGTATAAGCAGTCAGGGTGGTTTTTTTGTTTCAGGTTTAGTTTCAATAAATACAAAAACAGGTAAAATATCTTATGTTTATAGTGCTGTATCAATTTTATCTCAAACAGCATCAACTGAAGTATTAACTCAAGCAGAAATTGTAAATGTTAATAGCGGCGACGACGATGCAGTAAAAAATGCTTATTTTTATGATTCTACAATAAGATCTTATGTTGAAAATAATAATAAAGTATCTATAACCTTTGATCCTTCGAAGGTTAATTCTGATTTAAAGGATGCTGATCATCCAGGTATATATTGTAATAGTCTTTCTGATTTAACATCTAAAATTTCAAAATCTGAAAATAATAATTATTTTTCATTAGATAGTTATAATGGAACTATTCAAAAATATTTGAAAAATTCTAATAATGAATTTATTTATGAAACGCCTATATTAAGGGGTATTAAAAATACTAATAAAAATATATTAACTATTAATAATGCAAATGAATTTTATTATATGTATGAATTATTTAATCTAAATAGTCATTTTGCATCATCTGAATTTACTTATGTAATAGCTAATGATATTGATATGTCATTAATTGGTATTCCTACTGTTACTACACAAATTAATGCAACTATTAAATCAAGTAATGAAAATAGCAATATAACTATTTTCAATGCTCCTTTAAGTGATTATTATATTACTAATATGGGAATTGATTGTTATGGATTATTCCCATGGTTTTCAGGCAAATTAAGTAATATTGATGTTGTGTTAGGTTCTACAAATACAAATACTAAATATGAATTCACTCCAAAAAAATCCGATAATAAAAAAGCATTTGGTGCTTTAGTTGGTTATTTAGATGGTGGTGAAATAGACAAGTGTAATGTTTATATCAATGCAACATTTGATGATAATATTAATGAATATTCAGTAGGTGGAGTTGTAGGATATTTAGGTTCTATCAGTAATAGTATTGTTGGTACTATCTCTAATACTATAGTTAATGGAACTATAGAAAATACTTCTTCATCTAGTTCAACTGCAACAACTAATTTTAATAAGCTTGGTGGTTTAGTTGGTTTTATAGACTATACAACAGGCTCAATTACTAATGTTTTATCAACTGTAAGTATTACTTCTAATGCTAAAAGTAATTTAGCAATAGGTGGAATATTAGGAGCAGGATACACTAATAAATTTATAAAAAATCAATATGGAAAAAAAGATAATTCTACCTTAAATGGAACTATAACTATAGATGGAAGCTTTGAATATGCTTCAGGAATAATAGGTAGATTATTAGGAGTTTCTAACCAAATTGATTTAATAACTAATTACGGTAATATATCATTAACTTCTAAATCTGATAATGAAAGCTATTTATCTAGCTTAATGAATGTTGATATAATTAAAACTGCAACAACTACTCTACCTGTCTCAAGTCTTCCTTTGAATAATAGTGGAGAATATTTATTTTATGCTTCGCAGCTAAATAGTGATTGTAATATAGCAGTAAGTAGTAAAAATTTAAAAATGCATTTATCAAATGGTCTTAATATCAATACTAAAAATGCATTTACAACTAAAATAACTGGATTATATAATTCGACAGCTAAATCAGGTAATAGTTCTAGCTTATATTTAAATAACATTTCTAATTTTTCAGGATTAATAAATAGTATTTGTGATGATAATACATCTTCAATGATATATTTAGACACTGTATTAAATTCAAAAAATTATACATTTAATTCAAACAATACAATTGAAGCATCAATCACAGTATCTAGTATCGCAAATGGAAAAAATATAAATTTTGTTAATATTAGAAATAATGGTAATTTATCATTTGAATTAGATAATCAAACATCAAATAATCCAAATTTAATTATAAATGGCGTATTTGAAGAATTATCATTAAATACATCTGCTAATAATATTTATAATGCTGGAAATATTACTATTAATGATAAAAAAACAACTTCAACACCAATAAATACAATAGATATTAATATTTATGCATCAGGTATTTGTTATAAGAATTTAGCAGTATTAAAAGATGATTCTCAAAATCCTTTAAAAGCTTCATACGATACAAATGAGATTGGTTCTTTAAATAATGTCATTAATAATGGTAAAATATTAATAACATCAGATAATTTAGATAAAAATATGAGTGTATATGAACAGGATACATCATCACGTATGGCAAAAAAAACTGAGCAAAAATCTACAATAAGATTAAATGGTAGTGTTTATGCATCAGGTATTTCTTATCTAAATGAAGGAATTATTTCAAATGGCTTTAATCTTGCGAATATTGAATTAGATGTTTATTCTAGAACAGATACAAATAAATATGTTATTGGTGGTATCGCAGCATATTTAAATGGACAATATGCTCAAATAAGAGATTCAGCTAATGATGGTACTTTACAGTTAATAAATATATCAAATATTAAAAAGGGGTATTGTTATGTAGGTGGCATTGTTGGATTGAATAATTACAATTATTCTAATACACAATTAGATAGTATAAATTCAATAATCGCATTTACAATTAATTATGGTACATTAGTAGGTTTTAATGGTACAGATAATGTGAAAATTAATACTAATAATATTAAAAACTACAGTTCTTATGTAGGTGGAATTATGGCTTACGGTGCTGCAAATACAATAAATGTTGTCAATTATGGTAATATTTATGGTAATGAAGTTGTAAGTTCTATAGTTGCCGGCTTAGATATGAGCATATATAAAAATGTAGATTTCTATTTAGCAAATACAATTAATTATGGTAGAGTATATCTATTAGAAAAATATAATTATTCAGGATATTTATTTAATGTGGTTTCATTTAATAGCATTGATGTTATTAATAATCCTACTGCTTCATTAAAATATACAAAAAGTGGATTATATGATGCGAATAGTTCAAATTATTATTATTCAGGTGCAATGTTTGGACTTGTAGACTTCTCTAATGGAAATAGTGCAAAGCCTAACATTAGATATGTTATTAATTTATATAGTGCTCCAATTGTTCAAAGTGGTAATCAAATTAATATGCCCTCTAGTAAAATTGACACATCAACATTTATTACTGTAAATGGTTCAACTGATTCATTTGGTGGTGGAAGTATAAAATACGCACCAATGACATCTATTTCAGATTCTAATGGTAACATAGGTGTATTTTCAAAAGATTTTATCTTTAGAAAAGCAATTGACAAGGATTCAAGTGCAGTTGATTTTACAAAATATTTAACAGATAATTATATTGCAGACTTTTTTGAATTTATAAGATTTGATAAGATTAATACAATTTTACTTGATAAAATTGGTTGGAGATCTATAGCTTATGCTAACGCAGCTGAAATATTAGCTAAGAATGTAGAATTAATGTCTAAATTTGTTTCTAATGATAATCTTACAAAAGAAAATTTTACTGCACCATTTAATTCAACAACATGGGTATCTAATATAGATACAACAATAATTAGTGATTTCTTAACATATTCAATTAAAACTACTGAATTAAAGGATCAATATAGTAATATCATTAATGAAGTTATTTTTGGTGATAACTATAAATCTTCAATAACTAATGAAATTAGAACTAAAATAATTGAAAATTTAATTAAAGATATTTCAACTTATTCTAAAGAAGAATATAAAGACTTATTACAAGATTTATTATATGATGAATTATTAGCTAAAATGATTTCAGGTGAAAATACTGATTATCAAGTTGTTCAATCTAAAGTGAAAGAACTTTTAAATAGTGCAAGTGAAGAAAATTTACGTCTTACATTAAATAATTATTTAGAAATGATTGTTAAACATAATCTCGATATATCTAAGATGTTTGAAAATGATACAAATAATTATTATTTACAAAAGAAGATTGATTTAATAAATACTTTACTAAATGGATATAATGAAGAAACAATTACCAAAATGGCTATGGATATTGTTGGAGCAACTAGCTCAGCTGAGGTTGGGGTTAAAGCTTATCTTTCTTTAAATTCAAATCAAGATATAGCAAAAAATATTTATAGTATAATGGTAGCTTCTAATTCTGAGAATAGCGATTATATTTCAGCCTTAAATAAGGCATTTAAAAAATATGATATTTCTACTTTCATTTCAGATGTCAAATCTATAAATGATACTTATCCTTCTACAAAAATTACTACTGGATCTGGAACTAATCAAACAACAAGTTATCCATATACATATATTAATGGCACTAAAATCACATATGAAAAAGATTATACAGAATTATGGAATATCATAAAAAATAATAAAAATATTCAAAATATTATTACAGATAAATATTTAAAAGATGTTACAGATCCTACATCTAGTGTTGTGTATAAAGGTTTAATTGCAAAAGCAACTGAATATAATAATACATATCAATCTAATGATGGTCCTTCATCATTAGATGCAAATGATAATAATAATCAAAATGGATTAATTCAAATAAATGATGCTTCAACTCTTATTAATAATAGATTTATATATACACCTGATTCTGTAAATTCTACAGCTACATATTATTATGGACCTTTTGATAAGAATGGTAATTTATTTTCAAAAAATCTTGGTACTAATTATCAATCTTTAGGTAGAAATATTTATGATGCCATAAATATCGGTAATACAAAGAGTTATTATGTTCCCGTTTTTATATCAACTAATAATGATATAACAAAAGAAAAAATAGCTAAATCAAATACTACATCAAATTACAAAGATATAGCAACATATTATTGGCATAATTCTTACTTGAACAATAGTACTCCAAATGATCAATGGGTATCTGATTATATTGTTGATAGTAAAGGTGATGATTGTCAAAGATTCATTTATCGATATGCAAATTCAAAAAATAAATATGTTGTTGATGGATATAATTTTGACCCTACTTATAAACCTACATTTAATACTGATGATGCTGTTAGAGATAATGAATTAACAGATGGTATTACTAATCAAAAAGGATATTTAGTTGCTAGCAAAACATCAGAACATGAAAATAGAGATTATTATTTAAAAGGCTATATATCAACTTCGATATATACTGGAATTTGGTATATGGCTAATTATTGGGTTAATAAAAATCAATTAATAGGTGTTTATTTAATGTCTCAAGATGTTTATAATGTTTATGGCTATAAAGGAGTTCAAACTACTCAATATACATATTATACAATGGATGATTTGTTAAAACTTGATGGAATTAGAACTAAATCTATTGATGATCCAACAAGAACGGATGATACTGAGGTTTCAATTGTTTCTGCTTTAATTACAAATCTTTTAAATAACGATACAGATAATACAGTAAAAAAAGCTATTGTTCAAGCTGTGGCTGAATATGCTCAAAAAAATGATTTTAAAACTACAGAATATAGAACAGTTAATCTTTTAGCAAAGGCATTAGTGAATACTCCTTTTGCAAATGCATCTATAAGTAATGTTTTTGCATTATTACCACAAAGTACGCTTGAAAATATAACATATACAGATCATGATGATACTGAAAATAATAATTTGTATAAGAAACTTCAATCTTTAATTAAGAATAGTACATATACTGTTAAAGATAATTTAATATCTCTTGCTACAACGGATGAAGCTTATTTTAAGAAGCTTTTATTAGCAACCTTAACTGATTTAACTACATATAATAATTCTAGTGGAAAAGAAATATCAGATTATGATTTCACTTATTTCTTATATAGATATATAGATTATTTAAAAGAAAAAGAAAATGGTATTAGTGATGAAAATATTTCAAAATATATAATTTCAAATATTAATGATTTGAAAATTTTATCTGATTTGGCTAATACTGATTGGGATAAATTTATAGATATGTATGATGGTAATGCTGATGGTAATGCTGATGGATTTGGTGGTACATTAGATGTAATGGAATTACACCAAAGAATGGGATTAATTAAGTCGTATGGTGGTAGTAAGTATAGTGGTATGATTGGCGATTATAATACAACAACTGGAAAGTCTAGTAGTCTTAGTGGAAATGCAGTAATGCCTTTTATGGTTACTAATAAAATTGATAGTGACACATATAAAACAAATTCTACTAAAAGTGATTATATTGAGGATACAAGTCCTAATAATATTGGATATTATGTCGCAAATGATTCAAAGGTTTACAGTCTTAATAAAACATCAGCTATCGGTAATAGTATTAGTAATAGTGGATATAAGCTATATACAACTAAGACAGATAATAAAGGGTATTTTGAAACAACTATAAGTGATCCTAATGTATCTAAATTCATTAAAAATTTAATTAATCAAGATACTTTATATGGTGTTCAATTAAGAGGTACTTATACTGATACTGATACTGATAATATAAACACAGTTACTAAAAATATAATTATTAAGAGTCGTGAATATGAAAATGCTATCTTGCCTAAAAATGTTATATGGTTTACTCCTAGTGAGGATGGTATAATAAAGCTAGTTTTAGCAACAGGTGAAAATGGTTATATACCAGGATTTAAGATAGTTACTATTACTAGAGATAAAACTGATAGTAGCAAATCGTTATATTCTAGAAAAATAACTGGATTTAATAATTATTCTCCTAGTGGATTTGATGCTTCTTGGACTTATAATATGTCTAGTGGAAATACGCCATTGACAAAATCTTTAATTTATTTTGAAATACCTGTTAGTAAAAATATAGAATATTGTTTAACTGGATATAAAGAAAGTAATAATAAAACAGACGTTCCAATGATACTATATTTAGATCTAGGACAAAATGGTAGCTCTAATACAGCTAAATATCCTGATTTATCTAATATTGAAACTAATTATACTAATAATTATTTAAATAAAACTTTAACTACAAATACAACTGACAACCCCTTATCAAATTTTGGATTATATTTAGCTTCTAATTTTATTAATACTATTTATTCAAAAAAAACTTCTACTACACTTCCTGAATCTATAACTGTAAATAATCCATCAATATTATTAGTTAGAGCTAAATTAGGCACTGTAACAATAAATGGAAGTACAACTTATACCTATAAGGAGTCACAAACGGTAACTGATACTGGTACGGAAATCACCATTGATAAAGTCTTGAAGTCGTTTAATAATGATGGATATCGAGCGTTCTATTTAAGTGGTGGTACTTATAAAATAACTCCATCAACAGATTGTGAAATTACAGAATTGTTGTTAATAGATAAAAAAGCATCCTTTAGTTATAATACTACTGATTCATCAGTTGATACTATTAAGGTGAAATCAGATAAAGATAGTATAGAAGGATTATTATATACAGGAGCCAAATATGAAGATTTAAATGCATTTAAAATAAATCTTTATAATAATACTACTGCTACTATTGGATATAATGATAGAATTATTGAAACTTTAGCAACAGTATATTCAACATATACTTCCAAATCTATTGATAATAAAACGATATATAAATTATTTGATCAAGATTGTATGAAAAATCTTTTAAATAGTACAAATAGTTCTAATGTAAGTTATATAGATCTAATTGAGGCAATGCTAAAGGCTGATTATGATGGAAAAGACTCCGTTTTTGGTAGATTAATTTCTAAGGTTTCAGCTGAAACATTAATTAAACAATTAATAGAAATTGCTGATTATGATCTTGATAAAAATATAATGACATCTATTATTAGTATTTGCAATCAAGAAGGAAAATCATATCCTACTGTAAATAAATATATTATTGCTGCATATTTAGGACAAGACTTTCTTAATAACACTAAGCAATTAACAAAAACAAAATTGTATGAATTGTTAAATAACTATAAAGATAAAGATCATAAAGTTGGTTATTATCAATTTATATTAAATGATACGTCTATTGATTCTGATAAATTTATTGAATTTATAAAACATTTAGGTGGTCAAGCTGATATTGAAGGTTATGGTATCTTCGCTCTAGCATCATCACAAGGTATAAAAAATGGTAAATTTATTCCTGATAATTTAGAATTACAAGATTTAGATAATAATAATTTTGAAACCACTTCATCAGCATGGCGTGGAGATGAAAATACTATAGGTACTGTTAATTATCATTTCTATGTTTCAATGAAACAATTGAAAAAGTCTATTTCTACATCAATAATTGAAATGGATTTAATTGATAGTAATAATAATAAATATTTTGCGAATAATAACCAAATAACTATAAACGGTTCAACAGGTACAATAACTTATTATATAACTAAGTCTCAATATGAACGTATAAATGGCTCATTTACAATAGACACAGGTAATTTAGTAATTGCTTCAAAGGCAACTATTTATATTGGTTTAAATGATAGTTATAATGAATTAAACGATAATAATAAAACATTTACAATTACTAAGGCTAATAATACTTTAAAAACAGATACAAAAATTAAGGTTGAAGCTGAAGATGAAACTGTTAAAACAATTTACGTTATTAATTTTATAATTATTGATAACGATGCTACTAATTACACTTATACTCTAACAAGTGATGTAACATTAGAATCAACTGGTGGAGATGTAACATTAACATTTACAACAACAAATCCTAATTTAAATAATTCTGATTTATCATCATTTATTAATATTGAAAAGGGTAATAAAAGTTATAATTATTTAAATAATAGAGATGAATTTAAGAAATATTTCTCATTCTACACAACAGGTTTTTATCAGGTTGTAAAGAAGAATGATTCTAATTATGTTGCTACTATAAAATATAGTGTTAATCAATCATTACCATATGGAGATTATAAAGTTTCAATTAATGTTGGTACAAAGCCTTTTATAACAATGACTAAGAATGCAAATAGTGAAGCTAATATAGAATATATTGAATTTGATCATCAATCTGTTAATGTTAATAATACTATGACATCATCAATTCTATTTGGTAGAACATTTGAAGCTAATGATTTTATAATGAATGAAGATAATATCCCTAATTATTTAACTGATTTTAGAATTTCTTCAAATGCGACTGTTAAGATTAATTGGGAAGATAGTAATATTATTACGACAGCTTCAGGTTTAAGGAAATTTATAGTTCCATATGAAATAACTGCAGAGAACGGAAATACTAATAAATATACACATATTTTAGCTGAAATAGCACCATTTGACAGATCTTATGCAACTATTTATAAAGATGGTAACATATTAACTACTGATACAACAAATGTTAAGTATGCTCTTGTTAATAATACTAATATAAGTGCGTCTGATAAATTAAATCTATCATTTACAAGAAATGAAGGAGTTCCAACATATAGAATTTATTTCAATTTGAATAATTTCTATATAGATTCTAATACATCATTTGGACTAGAAGACAAAAGTGAAACAAATAAAATTGGTATGTCATATATGGCTACATCATATGCTGGTTTAACTGCTTCAGTAACTGAAAACTGTGAATTAGGTACATATAGCTATCAATATAGTTATACTGATAAGCTTGGAAGAATATTCTATTTCCCTATTGTCAATATAACAAAAGAATATTCAACAGATTCATTGATATCTGAATTGACATTTATTTCAAGTAACATTTCATTAGGTTCAGCACATACTAGAGTTAATCCTAATTATGCATTCATACCTAATGAAAATACTTCTGATAATCAAAAAAATTACCATTATGATGAAAATGAAAAATATTATAGTGACTTCAAAAATAGTGATGTAACAGTTACAAATGGAAAAATGGTATATAGTGATAATGCTAGTCTTTCTGGTACAAACTATTATATTTTAGGTACAGTATCAGATGTTCAATTATCTGATTACGCTCCAACAATGATTGTAGATGAATATGCAGAAGTTTATCAATATACAACTCATAATAAGATTATTAAATATAATGGAAATCAAACTCAAAGTGATACATACATATTAGACATATCAAAAACAAATTTAAGTAATAATTTTGTTTATCTATATGTACCATTCTATACTGATGATAATCAAAATGGTAATGAGGATGAAACTGATACCCATTCTGTTTATTTAGTGAAGATGACTATAGAAAATGGTAAAAAAATTATATCTACGGTTTATAATACTTCAGGTGATAGTGATAATGATAAAGTTGGAGAATTTAATAAAAATTCAGAATTAAAAAATATCCATTCTTTATCAATAACAGTTGGTGGTAAAACATATTATGTATCAAAATATGCTGGCAAAAAAGGTAATGTATCATTAAATATGAATTATATTGGTAATCCTAGTGATGGACATTTCTGGTATGTTTCATATGCTGTATTCTCTGAATCATATTTATACAAGGATAGTGATACTGCTTCAATTAATTATTATCATATTTCAATTGTTGTTTTAACTAATAATATTTATTTTAAAATTAAAGTTAATACTGATAAAAAATTTGAAAATTCTGCTATTTATTTAACAATAAGCTATGTAACATATGATAAGGATAATAATCAAATTAGTAATACATTATCATGCTATGCTATAAAGCTTAACGAATTAAATAATGATATATACACATTTACTACTCAATATGATTTAGCAATGCTACCATCTGGTTATTTTAAATTCTATTTAGAATTGCCACATGGCTATAGCGTTACATACACTGCTTCAAAAGAAAATAAACTAACAAATACCGATACTCATTATGAGGATAATAAGGGAAGCTACCTACCTCCTTCATCTGTTGTACCACAACAAATTGAATTAATATTCAATGTCAAAGAAACTACAGATATATCAAATAGTTTATGGGGTGAAGGAACAACTTCAACTGTAACTAAAGAAGCAGAATACCAATCATCAACAAAGTCTTAAAATTTTAAGATGTGATTTAATAGATTGGCGCTCTAAATTTTGCGGAGTAAATAGGTGCCTTCACCTCTAAATTAGAAGGAGTAACACCTCTAAACGGGTG
>CAKQBG010000037.1 GCA_934216145.1 uncultured Anaeroplasma sp. | reverse complement strand
ATATGCAAATTAAAAAGGCTGTAAACCTAGGTAATGATTTCAAATTCAAAACCTAGGTTTTTTTACAGCCCCTTTTTTTAAGGTGTTCTTACGTAAAATGTAACCTTAAAGGTTATATTATTATATAATATAAAAAATTAGGTTTGATTCAGATTTTCTTATTAAAATTTGAATTAAGCCTTTTATTTTTTTCCGAAAATTGGTTTAATGTGAAAAATAGCTTCACACTATCTAGCTTATAATAATACCTGAGGTGATGTGATTGAAGACATACGAAATCAATGGAAAAAAATATAAAGTAGAGCGTGTTAGTGCTGATAGCAAAACACAATTAATTGATAGATTAGTTTACTTGTTAATTGACTTGCGAAATGAAAGGCTTAATTCTTCAAATCAAGGAGAAGACAATGATACAAAAACAAGCAAGTGATTATGTAGTAGCTATTTATTGTAGACTATCAAAGGATGATGGTCTTGATGGTGATTCATCATCAATTCAAAATCAAAAGGAAACATTAATTAAATATTGTAATGACAATAATTATTTAGTTGGTGGGATTTACTGCGATGATGGATATTCAGGTACAAATTTTAATAGACCTGATTTTATTAGAATGATTGATGATATTAAAAGAGGTAAAATCAATTGTGTTATCACAAAGGATTTATCACGTCTTGGAAGAAATTATATTCAAGTTGGATATAATTAAGAAGAATTCTTTCCATCACATAATGTTAGATATATTGCGATTAACGATAATGTTGATAGTAATAATGATTTTGTAGGAGTATTCAAGTATGTAATAAATGAATACTATGCAAAGGATGAATGGTAAGCTTTATTATATGAGAAAAATATAATAGCTGTTGTTATTATTCTTTCATTATCACTTGCTGATTTAATATTAAAATACAAATCTAATATTCCTCAATTCTCCTTTGGTTCATTCTATTATATGGTATAAATTGTACCATTTATATTGTTCTATCAGCCAAAGCTAGAAAAGAGAAATAGATTTGAAGATATATTATATGTCTTATGTTTCCTATTAAGCTTTACAATCCTATATATGCATCTCAATCTATTTTTTTGAGATATATAGTATATTTATTTTTGAAATTGTTACAATTTATATTTGGTTTATTCATAGCTAAAATTGACTGTGAGATCTAGCAATTTGTTAGTTTTTACAGTCTTTTTGTCTATTTTATTACTCTTAATCATATATTTATTTAGGTGATTTAAATGATATACTATTTAATTGGAATAAAGGGTAGTGGAATGAGTGCGCTTGCGAAGCTATTAATTAGTGAAGGACATATTATTAAAGGTGTTGATGATAATAACCATTATTTTACTGAAAAAGGATTATATATAAATTTTGAAGACTTCTATAATATGAAGCTTAAAAAGCATTATTTTTATATTATTGGAAATGCCTTTAGAAGCCATAAGGTGACATCATATATAAAGAAAATGGGTTATAAATATATGCTATATCCTGAATTTCTAAATTATCATTATAAAGATTATCGTTGGATTTGTGTTAGTGGAAGCCATGGTAAAACTCTAACGACAAAACTAATTTCTTCACTAATTCCCTCTAAATATCTAATAGGTGATGGAAGTGGTGGTGGAGATGGAAATATATTTGTGATAGAGGCTTGTGAATATATGGAGAATTTTTTAAATTATTCTCCTGATATTTTAATTATTTTAAATATTGATTATGATCACCCTGATTATTATAAAAATGAAATTGAATATTTTAATGCCTTTAATAAGCTAGCCATTAAAGCAAAGCAGGTTATCGCAAATGGTGATGATAAATATGCAAGAAAGCTTATAGGTAATAATATTATTTATTTTGGTACGGATAGCTATAATGATTATCAATTTGATTATTATAATGGTAAAGTAATTATTGATAATTATGCATTTAAGTTTCCACTTTATGGTAAGCATTATGCTTATGATTTAGTGGCTAGCTATATAGCTATGAAGAAAATTGGAATATCATATGTAAGGATGATTGATGTATTAAAGAAATTTAAGATGCCTAAAAGAAGATTTGAAATTAAAAAAATAAATAATACTATTATTATTGCAGATTATGCACATCATCCTACGGAAATTAAAGCATTATATTCAACTATAAAAGAAAAATATCCTAATTTAAGTAATTGTATTATTTTTGAGCCTCATACCTATACAAGAACTAATGCCTTTAAAGAGGAATTTAAAGAAGCATTAGGATTATTTGATGAATGTTATTTATTACCTATTTTTACGTCTATTAGAGAAGGAAGAAACATTTCACTTGAGAATGAGCTTTATTCCTATCTTTCCTATTCAGTTATTAATTCAAATGACATTAATAGTCTTATTGATAAATATAGGATTTTATTATTAGTAGGTGCAGGAAATATTTATAATGACTTTTTAAAACTATAATTTTCGTTAAAATAACTAATTTTTTTATAATGATATTAATAGAATTTTCGATTATAAAATCGTTTTCATTTTTTTGATAGAAATCATTGAAAAGATTTTCATACTATGTTATAATCAAGTAAAATATGCGAGGTGATTTAAAATGGCAAATACAACCATTTATGATGTTGCTGGTGCAGCTAAGGTTTCACTTGCAACTGTTAGTAGAGTTATGAATAACCCTGAGAAGGTTAATCCTGAGACTCGAGATCGTGTTTTAAATGTAATAAAGGAGTTAGGATATCGTCCTAACGCTATTGCTAGAGGTTTAGCAAGTAGAAAAACTACTACCATCGGTATTATTATGGCTGATATTTCACGTGCTTCAGTTTCTCAATTGTTGACAGGTATTGTTGATATAGCTAAGAACTATGATTACGCTGTTAAGATTTTTACAATTAATGAGCATGATGATATTCGTGAATCAATGCGTGTTATAATCGCTGAACAAGTTGATGGTATTTTATTTTTAAATGATGAATTAGATCATGAACAAATGGATTTAGTTATTGGTCAAATTCAGGATGCTCAAATACCTGTAGTTTTATGTAATGTTTTCTATGATGAAACAAATATTCCATCTGTAAGTATTGATTACGAAAAGGCTACTTATGAAATTACTAAGAAGCTTTTAGAGGAAGGAAGAAGAGATATATATCTTGTTTCTACAGTAAGAAGATATTCAGTTAATAATCATAAATTAATAGGCTATTCTAACGCTATGAAGGAAGCAGGCTTAGAGCCAATGGTATTCCGTACTAGTGGTGATGTTTCTATTAATAAATTTCATTTTGAGGAATTTTTAAATCAACATAAGATTGATGGTGTTATTGCCGTACGTGATAGTATTGCTGTAAGTTTCATTAATTGTGCTATCAAAAAGGGATTAAGAATCCCTGAGGATGTAGCAGTTGTTGGTCTACAAAATACAAAATATGCAGTTTTATCACGTCCAACCTTGACATGTGTTGATACTCCGGTGTATGATATAGGTGCTGTTTCTATGCGTTTGTTAACAAAGTATATGAAGCATGAAGAGGTAACCGATTCAAGGGTATTATTACCTTATCGAATTGTTTCAAGAGAATCTAAATAGCTCTGTGAAGAGGCTTTAGTAGAGAATATTCATTTTTTTAGAGAATCTATGGCTGGTGAAAATAGATAAAATAATATATCTTGAATTACATCCTTTGAGAGTATTCTTAAAGTGTCATATCTTTTTGGTATGAAATTAAGGTGGTACCGCGGTTTTTTCGTCCTTAGCTTTGCTAGGGACTTTTTTTTGATTTTTAGGAGGAAATTATTTATGGGTATTTATGAGGAATTAGAGTGGAGAGGATTAATAAAGGATGTATCTGATCCATCAATTAGAGAAAAGCTAAATAAAGGAGGAATGACCTTCTATATTGGTACAGACCCAACTGGAGATAGTCTTCATATTGGTCATTTTTCAAGCTTTTTAATTTGTAAGAGATTAAAGGATGCAGGACATCATCCTATTATTTTAGTAGGTGGTGGTACAGGACTTATTGGAGATCCTAAGCCTGATAGTGAGCGTCCTATGATTACATATGAACAGGTTGAACATAACTATAATTGTCTAAAGGCTCAATTAACTAAGCTTTTTGGATGTGAGGTTGTTAACAATTATGATTGGTATAAGGATATGAATTTCATTGATTATTTAAGAGATTTTGGTAAATATTTCAATGTTAATTATATGCTAAATAAAGATATCATAGCTAGAAGATTGGATGCAGGTATTACTTATACAGAATTCTCTTATATGATTATGCAAGCATTAGATTTCTGGTATTTAAATAAGAATAAGAATGTTACATTACAAGTGGCTGGTCAGGATCAATGGGGAAATATTACTGCTGGTATTGAGCTAATTAGAAAAAAAGAGGGTAAGGATGCATATTGCTTTACAATGCCATTATTAACTAAGAGTGATGGTTCTAAATTTGGTAAGACAAATGGTAAAGCAATTTGGTTAGATATTAATAAAACATCTGCCTATGAAATGTACCAATTCTTTATTAATTCTGAGGATTCTAAGGTTATTGATTATCTAAAGTTCTTAACATTCCTATCAAAAGAGGAAATTGAAGAGCTTGAGGAAAAGAATAAGACTCAGCCTCATTTAAGAGAAGCACATAAGGCTTTAGCTCGTGAGGTTATTACCTTCATTCATGGTAAAGAGGCTTATGATGAGGCAATTAAGATTAGTGAAGCATTATTTAGTGGTAATATTAAGAGCTTGACTGCTGATGAAATAGAAGAAGGCTTTAATGAACTTCCATCTATTGAGGGTCATGATGGCACTTTAGTTGATGCGTTAATTGAATCTAAGCTTGCATCAAGTAAAAGAGAGGCTAGAGAGTTTATTAGAAATGGTGCTGTTTTAGTTAATGGTGATAAGGTTACTGATGAGTCTTTTACATTATCAAAGGATATTGCTATTGAGGGTAGATTTGTTGTTCTACGCCGTGGTAAGAAACTATACGCACTTATTAAATATTAATTTATTAAGGGGATTGTTTTACAGTCCCTTTATTTTATAGGAGATGATTTTTATGCTTGAAATTGTTTCACCTAAGGATATGAAGAAAATAGAAGAGGATTATATAAATAAAAAAAATATAACTAATAGAGAGCTAATATATGAGGTAGCATTAGAAATATATAAGTCTTATAAATGGTATGGTAATATTTTGATTGTTTGTGGAAAGGGTAATAATGCTAGTGATGGCTACGCTTTATCCTCTATACTAAAGAAAAATAATTTTAATTCATCGTTATATTTATGTGAGAATAGTTTTTCTACTGATGGTATTTATTATTATAATGAGGCTATAAATAACAATATAAATATTGAAGCTAATATTAATAATATTGATAACTATGATATTATTGTTGATTGTATTTTTGGTACTGGCTTTCATGGTACATTAGATCCTAAAATAGCTTATATTATAGATATTATTAATAATAGTAAGAAATATGTTATTTCTATTGATATTAATTCAGGACTTAATTCCTTAAATGGACTTTCAAGTAATGCTCTAAAAGCTGATTTAGTATTAGCCTGCGGAATATATAAATATGGTCATTTTTTAAATATGGCTAAGGATTATATAAAAGAATTAAAGCTAATAGATTTAGGCTTTAAGGGGGAATTTAGTGTAAAGCTATTTGATATTTATAAAGCTAAGGAAATATTAGGAAAAAGAAGTAATTTCTCTAATAAGGGTGATTATGGTTATATAGGTATTATGGGTGGATCTAAGAATTATCCTGGTGCTATAAAGCTAGCCTCATTAGGTCAAAGTGCCCTTTATTCTGGATGTGGTATATCTAGAATAATTGTTCCTGATATTATTTCTAATATGCTATATCCATATGTTTTAGAATCTACTATTTATCCATTACCATCTAATGGTAATAGTTTTATATTTAAACCTGATATGCTAGCTAAAGCTATAAATAGGCTAGATGTTCTTTCAATTGGAGTAGGAATATCATTAGATTTAGAGGTGGAAAAAATATTAAATTATTTATTTTTAAATTTTAATAAAAGATTATTAATTGATGCGGATGGATTAACAATATTATCTAAAATGGATTTAAATATTTTAAATAAAGCTAAATGTCAAATAGTTTTAACTCCTCATTTGAAGGAATTTTCTAGATTGACAAAATATTCTATTGATGAAATATTAAATGATCCTGTAGGTATTGTTAAAGAATTTGTTAATAAATATAATGTTACTTTATTATTAAAAGGACCAACAACTATTATTGCGAATAAAGATGATATGTATTTTTCTACTACCGGAACTCCTGGAATGGCTACGGCTGGTTCTGGTGATGTGCTAACTGGTATATTATCAGGTGTATTAGGATATACAGCTAATATTTTAGATTCAGTAGCGCTAGGAGCGTATATTAATGGTCTTTCAGGAGAAATAGCAGAAAACGAATATTCAGATATTTCTATGGTTTCATCTGATACAGCAAGATGTGTATCTAAGGCTATAAAAAGAATTGTAAATAGTTAGGTGTTACATAATTCGACATTATTTTAAATATAATAATGTATAATTATGGAAAATAAGGAGTGAAAATGATGAAAAGAATTTTAGTTGTAGACGATAATGAAATGAATATGGAGATAATGTCTACTATTTTGTTGGAATCTGGTTATTTTGTTATTGAGGCTAAAGATGGATATGAAGCCTTAAATAAAATTGATTCTATTGATAATTTGGCATTAGTTCTATTAGATATATTAATGCCTGGTATGAGTGGGTATGAGGTGGCAGCTTCAATTCGAAGTAAGGGAATAAATGTTCCAATTTTAGCTTCTACTGCGAATGCTTTTTTAGAGGATAAACAAAAAATATTAGAATGTGGTATGAATGGATGGCTTATTAAGCCTATAAAAATGTCTATTTTAATAAATACTGTTGAAAATTATATTGGAAAGCCTTAAAAAAAATGTGTTTCACATAATTTCCCAAAAAAATAATGTATTTTTTCGTGTTTTTATGTGTATACTATAGTTGTCTTATAAAGACAGTATCTATCGAAATTCTCCCTAACATAGATAGATTACTTTTTTCATAAGCAAACTATAACTCTCCCAATTTAGGTAAAGAACAGCCTCCCTTGGCTGTTCTTTATTTTTTTGTTGTTTATTTTTATTATTTAAAATATAATAGATGTATGTCTAATATTATTGTTAATAAATTCCAAGAATAGATTAAACTTTTTTATCATATAATAGCTTAGATGATTTACCTATTATATGGCATTATTAGTTATTTATAAAGAATAAGATTTATTTGGTTTTAATAGAATGTGATAATTTTAATTATATTGATGTTATTGAAGGTATTATTGCGTAAAATGTAACCCAAAAGGCTATATTATTATATAATATAAAAAATCAGGTTTGATTTAGATTTTCTTATAAAAACCCGAATTAAGCCTTTTTTTTCGAAAATTGGTTTAGGTTGAAAAATGGCGTCACACCTAGCCTATAATAGTACGTGAGGTGATGTTATTGAAGACATAGCAAATTCAAAATTATTTCGCCAATTATTTCGCCACATTGTTGATTTATTTCGCCAAAAATTATATAATTAACATAGTTTGAGGTGCATTTATGATAGAAAATGAAACTAGAGAATTTAAGAAAACAACAGGAGAAATTACTGAAGGCATTGTATCAATTGTAAGTATATTAAATAAACATCAACATGGAGAACTTTTTTTTGGAATCAAAAATGATGGTACTCCATTTAAATTTGAAATTACTGATTCTATTTTAAGGAATGTTTCTAGAAAAATTTATGAAGGAATTAAACCTCAAATTTTTCCAAAAATTGAAATTATATCAATTAATGGGATTGATGTTATAAAGGTCGATTTTTCTGGGAATGATACTCCATATTCAGCATTTGGAAGATATTATATAAGAATTGCTGATGAGGATAGAGAACTAACACCAAATGAACTTAGAAAAATGATGATTTCAAAAGAATACGAGGAAAATTGGTGTGACAAATTAACTTCATATACTATTGATGATGTTAAAGAAGAGTGCTTATTAAAGTTTTATGAAAATGCGACAGAATGTGGAAGATTGCCAAAAATTGGTTTTGATAAGGAGACATTGTTAATCAAACATAATTTACTTAGAAATTCTTTTCTAACAAATGCTGGTGTAATGCTTTTTGGAAATTCAAATCCAATTACATTGAAATTGGTCGTATTTGCTACAAGTGAAAGAATTACGATTTTGGACATGAAAACCATTAAGGGAAATATTTTTGAATTAATCGATGAATCAATGAATTTTGTAATAAAAAATATAAGATGGAAAGTGATTATTGATGGTGAATCACCGCAAAGAAGAGAAGTTCCAGAAATCCCTTTAGTTGCTTTGCGTGAAGTTATTATTAATAGTTTTGCTCATGCAAGATATGATGGAAATGTTCAACATGAGGTAGATATTTATTCAAATAGAATTTCAATTACTAATCCAGGTTCATTTGCTAATGAGTTTACACCAAATGATTTTTTTTATAGAGATTTGAAATCGTATTTAAGGAATCAATCAATTGCCGATGTATTATATCTTTGTAGAGATGTTGAAACGTGTGGACATGGTTTAAAAAAGGTATATCGTTTATGCAAAGAAGCTAAAGTAGATATTTCATACATTAATAACGAAAATGATTTTACAATCGAATTTTCTAGAATAGATAGGAATCAAGATGGCGAAATAAATGGCGAAATAAATGGCGAATTATCTAAAGAAGAATTTTCTGTTTTATCAGTTTTTAAAACTAATAAAAATGCGATAAAAGTTGATCTTATCAGACAAACTGGTCTTTCAAGTAGAACAATTGATAGAATCATAAAATCATTAAAAGAAAAAGAGTTACTTAGAAGAATTGGTTCAAATAAAAATGGGTATTGGGAAGTTTTGAAATAGAATGCTTCTAGAAAAATGTATAAGTATAAATTTGCTCATGCAAATTATAGAGGCGAAATAAAAAATAAAATAGATAAAACCATCGCAAATTGAAATATATAATTCATGTGGGTTTCCATTAAATTCAAATCAGGAAATGTTTGGAAGTGGCTTTAAAAAGGTTTTTAGTTCTTGTAAACAAAATGATATTAAATTTGATTATGAGTCTAATGAAGATGGCTTTTCGTTCATCTTTATAGAAAAAATGTCCCTTTAAATACTAAAGTTAGATTACTTATTAATGATTATAAGGTGCTAGATGTTTTAAAAGGAAATCCAAATCAAATAAGAGAAAATATTGCCGCTAAAATTGGAATAGACAAAAGAACTGTTCAACGAAGTTTAGATAGATTGGTTGAAGCAAAATATATAATGAGAATTGAGTCTAAAAAGACAGGTTATTGGGAAGTTATTAAAAAAATGGTAATTTCTAATAAAAGCATAAGTAAATAAGAATCAAACGATAATTGGGTAACAAAATCAGCAATAACAGGACTAAAGATATATTTGCGTATAATAATATATTTTAAGGAGAAATAAGCCTAGAAATATGTATGATTAAAAAATATATTTAGAAATGACTATGAAAAATGATGGTATCAATAGTTAGTAATATTAGAATACCATAATAAAAAAACAATAATATCATAGTGCACAAGTTAGATTAGGTAAAATATTATGGATAGTGTAGAACAATTTAAAAAGAAAATAAATTCTTTTTTATCTAGAGCTAATGATGGTAGAGTAGTTCTATTACCATTTTTAGATGAAAGAGAAGGTCATATATTAGAAGCTACTAGTAAGGGAATGAATTTATCCTTTATTAGTGATGGAGGTATTATTAATGCTGAAAGGAAAAGATATTTATATACTACTTATTTAGATAAAATTGATTTTAAGATAGTAGTGTATTCTATTATTTATAATAAAAAATTTTATGAGATTAATCATAGAGCTATTTTAGGCTCATTAATGGGATTAGGTATTAAAAGAGAATGTATTGGTGATATTACAATAATTGATAAGGATGCTTATTTTGCGGCAACTGAGGAAATTTCAAGCTTTTTAGAGAGTGAATTTAATTATGTTGGTAATATACCTATTAAGCTAGAAAGAATTGATTATCCCATTTATAATGAGGTTAAATATGATATTACACTTCATTTTCTCGCATCATTAAGATTAGATGCGGTAGTAAGTCAGGCTTGTCATATATCTAGAAGTGAAGCTAATGAGATGATAGTATTAGGGCTTGTTATGGTCAATCATGAAATTATTAATAATACATCATTTATTGTTAAAGAAAATGATGAGCTTAGTATTAGACATAAAGGACATTATAAAATACATTCAATTGGTAATGAAAGTAAAAGTGGAAGAATTAAGGTAGAAATTGCAAAGAGGGTATAAAATGAGAAGAATTGGTATTATTGCGGCTATGGAGCCAGAAATTGATTTATTAAGAGAAGCATTAAATAATTCATCTGAAGATAAAAGATTAGGTATGAGCTTTTATGAAGGTGTTATTGGTAATAATGAGGTTATTTTATCATTATGTGGTGTAGGTAAGGTTAATTCTAGTATTGCTTGTGCTTTATTAATTGATGATTATGAATGTGATTTAATTATTAATACAGGTATTGCAGGAGGAGTAGCTCCTTTAAATACTAGAGATGTTGTTATTGCGAAGGAATTAAAATATCATGATTTTGATACAACTATTTTTGGTTATAGCTATGGACAGGTACCTGGTATGCCTAAGAGCTTTGTTCCTAATATAGATTCTATATTATTAGTAAAGAGATCTTTAAATAAGCTTAATATTCCTTATAAGGAAGGTGTAGTTTATTCTGGTGATCAATTTGTTTCATCTCTTGATAAGCTTAAGCATATTGATTCTATTGAGGGTATTGCTTGTGAGATGGAGGGAGCTAGTATCGCTCAGGTTTGTATTAAGGCTGGAGTTGATTTTATAGTTTTAAGATATATTTCTGATATTATTGGTAGTCCTAATCAGGTTAAGGATTATTTAGCATTTGAAGAGGAAATGGCTAAAAGATCAGCTAATATTTGTTTACAAATTTTGAATAATTTAGAATAATATGAGAATAATAAGGATGGTGATGATTTTGATATTTGCCATCCTTATTTTAGTTTTAGTAATAATAGTTTCCTCAATGCCCATATATATTCATATATTAAGTGCAAATGATACTATTAAGCTTTATTTTACATTTTTCTTTAAGGATATGCTTATTCCCCACCAGCGTTTAATGAAATTTGATAAAATTGAGAAGAATAAAATTAAAAAGGAAATGCATTTATTTAATCGCTTCACCACTAAGCTTGTCTCTTATAGTGTTATTGATAAAATCTATGTCGCAAAGTATACTGATAATCCAAGTATTTATCCAATAGCTAATGGATTATTTTATATCGTGGCCAATATTTCATATAGTATACTAAACTGCCGTTTTAGAGCCATTAAGGACTCTAGCTTAAGGCTAGATAAAAAACATTATAAGGGAATTGATTATTATCTAAAGGCTCATACTAGTCTATTTCAGATGATTTGGGCCTTTATTATGACTATATTTTCGAGGTGATATAATGCATCCAATAAATGATTTACTTGAAATATCATTATCATCATTACAAAAAATGGTTGAGGCTAATACTATTATTGGAAATCCATTAGAATATAATAATTGTATTATTCTACCTATTTCTAGCTTAAAAATGGGCTTTGTTAGTGGTGGGTCTGATATAAAGGATACTACTAATAAGGATAATCCCTTATTTGGTGGAGGTACTGGTGGAGGGGTTAGTATTAATCCTGTTGGCTTTTTAGTAATTAATAATAATGATGTTTCGTTATTATCAATTGATAATGATAAAAATATTATAGGAAGTGTACTTAATACCTTAGATGAGGCTTTATTAAAGTGTACTAATTTATTTAAAAATAACACTAAGGCTGAAGAAATTTAGTGATTAATTTTTAATTTTATGATACTATCAATATGGTGATAGTGTTATGAAATTTTATGCGATTAAGGGTGAAGATAAATCATTCATTGAGGATAATTGGGATAGTGCTCAATTAAGAATTAAGGAATGTATTAAGCCAAAATATAAATCCTTTAAAACTAAAGAAGAGGCCGAAGCATTTATTAGTGGAAAATCTATAGAAATTAAGTATGATGGACCTGTTGCCTATGTTGATGGGTCCTATAATAATTCAACAGGGGAGTATTCCTTTGGATGTGTATTATTAGTTAATGGTGAGGAATATAAATTTAATAAAAAATTTCCTAAGGATTCTTATTCTAATGCAAGAAATGTGGCAGGAGAAATTAAAGGAGCTAGCTTTATAATTCAATATGCAATAAATAGAGGCTTTAGTAGTCTTGATATTTATTATGATTATATTGGTATAGAAAAGTGGTATTTGCATGAATGGAAGGCTAATAGTGAAATAGCTATTAAATATACTGAGTTTGTAGATACAACTAGGAATATAATTAAGGTTACATTCCATAAGGTTAAGAGCCATACAAATGATTATTATAATGATATGGCTGATATGCTAGCTAAGGAAGCTTTAGGATTAGTTTGACTTATCTAGTTAATGATAAGTCTTTTTATTTAATAATAATCGAAATTATAAATTGTAGATATACGATTTTTCTTGATAAAAAGTTCTATTCATTATAAAATAAAGAAGCATGGGAGGATTTTCTATATGCTGTTAAACATCTTTTCTGATTATGGGAACTCGATGCCATCGTTTAATTTTGATGGTAGTGCTATTGCGTGGATTGCCTTTATTATGATGATTATTGGTGGCTTAGGCTTATTCTTATATGGTATTGAGCTTACTGGTGACTCTCTTAAGGCTATTGCTGGTGATAGATTAAAGACTTTTATTGAGAAATCTACTAATACACCTATTAAAGGTATTTTAATTGGTGCGATTGTTACTATATTATTACAATCATCTTCTGGTACAACTGCATTAACAGTAAGCTTGGTTCGTGCTGGTTTATTATCATTCCCACAAGCTGTTGGTATTATTATGGGTGCGAATATTGGTACGACTATTACCCCATTTATGATGTCATTAAAGATTGAGGTTTTCGCTTTATGGTTTGTTGGAATTGGAGCCTTAATGATTTTCTTTTTTAAGAAGGTTAAGGTTAAGCAAACTGGTAGTATGTTACTAGGCTTTGGTTTATTATTCTTAGGACTATGGTTTATGGGTAATCCCTTAAAGGAAATTTTATCTGCTTATGAGGAACCAGTTAGAATATTATTCTCATGGCTTGAAAATTGGCCTATTTTTGGATTATTGTTAGGTACATTAATTACAGCTTTAGTTCAATCAAGTGCTGCAACTATTTTAATTTTACAAACATTATTAGGTGCTGGAAGTATTTCTATGGCTGGTGCTTTACCTATTCTATTGGGATGTAATATTGGTACTACAGTTACTGCCTTAATCGCTTCCTTTGGTGGAGGTACTGAAGCTAAGAGAACTGCCTTTGTTCACTCATTATTTAATATAATGGGATCAATACTATTCTTCATTTTAACTATAGCTGGACCTGGTGGAAAAGGACCATTTACATTGTTGATGGAATGGGTTGATTCGGCTTGGTTTGATGGCACTAATAAGGAAATGACATTGGCTTTTGCCCATATTTTCTTTAATGTATTGACAACATTTATTTTATACTTCTTTATTAATCAAATGGTTAGACTTACTAACTTTATTATTCATGATCAAAAGGATGAAAGAGAAAAGATTGTTGATGAATTATTAGATTATTCTCTTATAAATAAATCTTCTGTATTAGCCTTATCTTTTGTTAAAAAGGCAATTAATTATATGGCTGAATGTGTAAGAGAATATGTTGGAATTGCTGAGAAATATAGCTTTGAGCAAAATGATACCATTCCTGGTAAGGGCCTTGAGCTTGAAAAGACTATTAATTGTCTTGATAAGAGAATTCATGATTATCTTATTAAGCTTACTATTACTGATCTAGATCAAAATTCTTCTACATTATTATCTAAATATTTAGATTTAATTAAGGATTTAGAGAGAATAGGAGATCATTGTACAAATATTGTTGAATTCTTTAAGGAAAGATATGATAAGGATATGCATCTATCTGATGATGGAGCGCAGGATTTACAACAAATGTATTCTGTTTTAACATCTATGATTGATGGAACTGTTATCTCATTAATTGAATGGGATGGAGAAAAGGCTATTCTTACTGCTAAATATGAGGATGAAATTGATAGACTTGAGGATTTCTTCCACGAGCGTCATGTTCATCGTGTTAATAGTGGTGCTTGTACAGTAATAAACGCTGAGCATTATGTTGAGATTCTATCTAATGTTGAAAGAATGGGAGACCATTTAAAGAATATTCTTGATGGAATTATGACTGATGAATATTGTAAATATGATGAATTTAATCACTAATTTAATTAGGCTTTAGTTTAACTAAGGCCTTTTATATTGAAAGGAGCATATATGGGTTTTAAAATTAATTCTAAGTATCAGCCTACTGGTGATCAGCCTAGGGCTATTGAGCAAATAGTTAATAATTTCAATAGTGGTATTAAAAGACAAACCTTATTAGGCGCGACTGGTACTGGTAAAACCTTCACTATGGCTAATATTATCGAATCATTACAAAAGCCAACATTAATATTAGCTCATAATAAGACTCTTGCAGGTCAGCTATATAATGAAATGAAGGAGTTATTTCCTAATAATCATGTTGAATATTTTATTTCCTATTATGATTATTATCAGCCAGAGGCGTATGTAGTATCAAGTGATACTTATATTGAAAAGGATGCTCAAATTAATGATGAAATAGATGAAATGCGTCATGCAGCTACTGCCGCACTTATGGATTATAATGATACTATTGTTGTCGCATCAGTTTCATGTATTTATGGTATTGGAGATCCAATCGATTATAGGGATTCTATGCTATGTATTAGAGTAGGTGAAACCTATAATAGAAAAAAGTTATATCAAAGATTAGTTGATATGCAATTTGAAAGAAATGATTTAGAGTTTAAAAGAGGTAGCTTTAGATATCGTGGTGATATTTTAGAAATCATTCCTCCATCAGAGCATGCGAAGGGATATAAGATTGAATTTTTTGACGACGAAATTGAAAAAATTAAAACATTTGATGTTGTTACAGGACAAACTCTAGATAATGTTGATTTTGCGAATATATTTGCAGCATCTCACTTTGTTACTAATAAAAATAAGCTAGATGAGGCAATTAGAAGAATTAAGCTTGAGCTTAAAGAAACTATTGATAAGTTCTCAAGTGAGGGACATCCTTTAGAGGCTGAAAGAATTGAACAAAGAACTAAGTATGATATTGAGATGCTACAGGAAACTGGCTTTTGTAGTGGAATAGAGAATTATTCAAGACATTTATCCTTAAGAGCTGAAGGAGAAACTCCTACAACTCTTATTGATTTCTTCCCTGATGATTTTTTACTTATTGTTGATGAATCACATGTTACATTACCACAGGTTAGAGGTATGTATAATGGCGATAGAGCTCGTAAGATGAATCTAGTTAATTATGGCTTTAGATTGCCATCAGCTTTAGATAATAGACCATTAAAGTATGATGAGTTTGATAAAAAGCTTGATAAAGCTTTATTTGTTTCAGCAACTCCAGGTGATTATGAAAATACATTACCTATTGTTGAACAAATTATTAGACCAACTGGTTTACTTGATCCGATTGTTGAGGTTAGACCAAGTGAGGGTCAGGTTGATGATATTTATGCTGAAATTGTAAAAAGAAGTAAGCTAAATCAAAGAGTTTTAGTTACAACCCTAACTATAAAAATGAGTGAGGATTTAACAGCCTATTTAAAGAAGCTAGGCTTAAAGGTTGCATATTTACATTCAGAAATAAAAGCTTTAGCTAGATTAGAATTACTTAAGGATTTAAGATTAGGTAAATATGATGTTTTAGTTGGTATTAACCTCTTACGTGAAGGCTTAGATTTACCTGAGGTTTCTTTAGTTTGTATATTAGATGCTGATAAACAGGGATTTTTACGTTCAACAAGAAGCTTAGTTCAAACTATAGGTAGAGCTGCAAGAAATAGCGAGGGTAAGGTTATTTTATATGCTGATACTATTAGTGATGCGATGAGAGTTGCAATGGATGAAACAAAGCGTAGACGTGAGATTCAAATGAAGTATAATGAGGAACATGGTATTATTCCTAAAACTATTATTAAGAATATTCCTAAGAGTGTTACTATGAAGCATACTGAAGATATTAGTAATACTGAGGAATTATATCATAAGAATATGACAAAGGAGGAGAAAGCCTTAGCTATTTTATCTTTAGAAGAAGAAATGAGAAGCTATGCAAAGGAATTAAACTTTGAGGCTGCAGCTCAAATTAGAGATGCAATATTAGAATTAAAGGCAGAAAAATAAAATGTATTCAATTAGAGAGTTATTTAAAATTGGAAATGGTCCATCATCATCTCATACTATAGGACCAAAGGAAGCAACATTAGAATTTGAAAAAAGATATCCTGATTGTGATTATATAGATGTATATTTATTTGGTTCACTTGCATTAACGGGCAAGGGACATTTAACTGATTATATTATTGAAAAGACTGTATTACCTGTTAGATGTACAATTCATTTTGATACGTTAGCATCTAAGCCTCATCCTAATACAATTGAATTTGTAGGCTATAAAAATAATAAGGAAATAGCCTTTATGAGAGTATTTTCTATTGGTGGTGGCGCAATTAAAATTGATGGTGATGTTGAAAGAGTTAAGGATGAAATATATCCTTTAAATAAATATAAAGATATTGCTGAATATTGCAAAAATAATAAGCTAAGCTTAGCAGAATATATTGATTCTATAGAGGATAGTAGCTTTAATAGCTATATGGAAGGCATTTATAATGTAATGATCGATTCAATTGATCGAGGCTTAAATACTACAGGTGTTCTACCAGGACGATTAGAAATTAAAAGAAAAGCTAATTATCTATATTATCAAAATTATAATGATGAAAATGAGGTTGAAAAGCTAAGAAGATATGCAGTATCCTATGCTTATAGTGTAAGTGAGGAAAATGCTTCAGGTGGATTAATTGTTACAGCCCCTACTTGTGGTGCTTCTGGTGTTTTACCAGCAGTATTAAAATATAGCTTAGATTTAAATAAGTATACTCATAAGGAAATTATAGATGCGTTAAAGGTTTCAGGATTAATTGGAAATTTAGTTAAGAAAAATGGTTCAATTTCTGGAGCTGAGGCTGGATGTCAGGCTGAGGTTGGTACTGCCTGTAGTATGGCTGCTGCCTATTTATGCTATTTAGATGGTGGAAGCCTAGAAAGAATATCATCTGCAGCTGAGATTGCTTTAGAGCATCATTTAGGCTTAACATGTGACCCAATTGAGGGATATGTTCAAATCCCTTGTATTGAGAGAAACGCTGTTGCGGCATTAAGAAGTATTGATGCGGCAAAACTAAGTGGATATTTAAATAATGCCGATTCAAAAATCAGCTTTGATTTAGTAGTAGAAACTATGCTTGATACAGGTAAGGATCTTCTTTATCAATATAGAGAAACATCTCAGGGTGGTTTAGCTAAAAATTATAAATAGGGAGGCTTTTATGGTAGTAGATGAAACCTATAAGGTATTAATTGAATCTTATGATGTAAATGGCTATGGTGTATGTCATATAAATGATTTAGTAGTTTTTGTTTATAATGCTTTAGTAGGTGAAGAGGTTATTTGTAAAATTACTAATGCTCATAAGAGATATGCCTTTGCTGAATGCATAAAGGTATTAAAAAGAAGTGAACATCGTATTGAGCCTGTATGTCCATATTATGGCTTATGTGGTGGATGTGATTTAATGCATGTTGATTATGAAACTGAATGTGAAATAAAGAAAAATAAGCTTAAACTTTCTTTAAGAAGGTTTCCAAATTGTAAAATAAATGATATCATTTCCTCTAAAGCTATTTTAGGATATCGCAATAAGGTAATGGTACCATTTGGAATTGATGATGACGATAATAGAATATGGGGATTTTATAAAAAAAATAGCCATGATATTATTTCAATGGATAAATGCTTAATATCTAATGATTTAAGTAATAAAATAATTTATTTTATAAATAGATATTTAAATATATTTCATATTTCTATTTATGATGAGGTTAAACATAGTGGCTTATTTAGAGAGGTAATGATTCGTTATACCGCTTTAAATGAATATATGATTGTTTTGGTAACTACAAGAGATTATGATTTTTCTGAGCTTATTAAATATTTAATAGCTGAATTTAAAGAAATCAAATCTATTTATTTAAATATTAATGACAAAAAAACTAATGTTGTATTATCAAATGAATATAAGCTTTTATATGGTAATTATACTATTACAGAGGATATTTTAGGATTAAAATTTAATGTATCACCAGCTTCATTTTTACAGGTTAATCATGGTCAATGTGAAAAACTATATACAGAAGCTTTAAGAATGGCTAATATCTCAAATGATATGACTATAATAGATGCATATTGTGGTATGGGTAGTATCACTCTAAATTTGGCTAAAAAGGCCAAGTATGTTTATGGTATAGAAATTGTACCACAGGCAATAGAAAATGCGAAAAAAAACATGATTTTGAACTCTATAGATAATGTTTCGTTTATTTGTGGTAAATGTGAAGAGGAAATAAAGAAGCTTGTGTCTAAAACTAATATTGATGTTATAGTTTTTGATCCACCTAGAAAGGGCTGTGATATTGAATTCCTTAAAACAGTTATTGATATGAAAATACCAAAAATTGTTTATGTTTCATGTAATATCGCAACATTTGCTAGAGATGCAGAAATATTAGAGAAAAATGGGTATGAATTAATTGAGGCAACTCCTGTTAATTTATTTGGTTCTACATTACACGTGGAATCAGTTTGTCTATTGACATTGAATGAAAAAAAGTAAGTTGGAAGTGCCCGAAAGGCCTAAAATGAGTGATTTTGCCCTAATTTTGGGGTATTTTCACTCTTTTTTTATACTTAAAAGGGCACTTCCGATTTGAAAGTGTCCTTTAATAATTTTTTAGTTAAAAAAAGAGGATAATTATTTTATTTTATTGCTAGAAGTACATTTTTTTAAGATTTATATTAAAATAAGGAACGATGATATTTAATATTAAAAATGTATCAATTAAATGTATCAATTAAATGTATCAATTAAATGTATCGATAAATGTTTCGATAAATGTCACAATAAACGTATGAATAAATGTATTTATGCTGGAGGTACATTGTGGGAAATAGAGAAAATGAACAATTAGAGTATAATAAAACAACTGACGAATTAAAAGAAGGAGTGATATCTTTGTCATCTATGCTTAACAAGCATGGACATGGAGTTTTGTATTTTGGTGTTAAAAATGATGGTTCAATTTTTGGGCAAATAATAGGTAAAGATATAACTTCGAATGTTTCAAAGGAAATTAAAAATTATCTAAGGCCTGTTGTTACTCCTACAATTACTCTTTTAGAGATGGATAATAAAACTATTATTAAAGTTGAAGCATATGGAGAAGATAAACCATATGCAGCATATGGAAGATATTATCTTAGATCTGATGATGAGGATTTGCAAATGACAAATAGTCAATTAGAAGATTTCTTTATAAATAAGAATATTGATTATTCAAAATGGGAAAATGAAATTACGGAATATGGGGAAGAAGTTGTAGATGAAGAACTTTTAATTACATATATAAATAAAGGTAATGAAATTGGTAGAATTTCTTTTTTATACAAAGATGCCAATGATGCTTTAACGAAACTTGGTTTAATGAAAAAAAATAAATTGAATAATGCAGGGCTTTATTTGTTTTCATCTTTAAAACCATTAACTTTAAAACTAGCTATTTATCCAACAGATGAGAGGATTTCTTTTATTGATAATGTTATTTTTAAAGGTAATATGTTTGAATGCATTGATTATGCTTATAAATATATTTTGAAAAATATTAATTGGCGAGCTGAAATTGTTGGTATGGATAGAGTTGAAACACCAGAAATACCAGTTGAAGCAATTAGAGAAATAGTTGTTAATAGTTTTGCACATATGAAAGTTAATAATAGCTCATTTAATGAGATATATATAACTCCTACTAGAATACATATTTATAATCCAGGCTTTTTGGTTAAAGGAAAATCTCCACTTGATTTTGCAAATGGAGAAAATGGCCCTATAGCTAGGAATCCATTAATTAATACAGTTTTATATTTAAATAAAACAATTGAAACTTTTGGAACGGGTTTTGGTAGAGTATTTAAATTATGTGACAAAGAAAATATTAGTTATTCATATAAAAACAATGAGTTTGGTTTTGTTTTTGAATTTTTAAGGAAACAAAATGTTTCGATAAATGTACCGATAAATGTATCTATAAATTTATCAAAAACAGAGGCATTGGTATTGGATATTATAAAAAATAATAAAGGAATAAATAAAACTCAAATTGCAAAAATGATCGATAGAGCTGAAATGACAGTTCAACGTGCAATTAAAAAATTAATTGATGAAAAATTAATTAGACGTGTTGGATCAAATAAAAATGGTTATTGGGAAATTATTTAATCTTGTGTAGAATATGAATGCCATATTTTGATAAATTAATCTTTTAACAGTAATGGTAAAAAATATTACATAGATTCATGATTATGTTAAATTCTTTTAGATTCCTTAGTTATTATGGCTCTAAATGTTAAATGAACGCTTTTTACGATGATGAAAAAAGTGTTCATTTGCACTTAACAAAATGTTGATTTTTGAAAAAGCGTTCAGTATTGTTAATGTCAAGTAAAAAATAAACAAAAAGGCTCATTTTAAATTAAGCAATTATGCTTACTTATCATCATCTATAA
>CAKQBG010000036.1 GCA_934216145.1 uncultured Anaeroplasma sp. | reverse complement strand
ACCGGGAGATAACCGGGAGATAACCGGGAGATAACCGGGAGATAACCGGGAGATAACCGGGAGATAACCGGGAGATATTTCATTTTATTAAATGCTATTTAATAAAATACTTTGTGTTTCTTGCTGTTCCTTCTCTTTTAATTAATGACTTATTTAACATTTCTTGTAAAATTTCTCCAGCTCTACTACTACCAACACCAAGTAAATCCTCAACTGTAGTTCTTCTCATGGATTCATGCTTATTTAAAAAATCTAAAATTACAATTTCTTGATCAGAAAGATTACTATCTCTAACACCATTCTTAAAAATATCATAATTCATATTGGGCAATGTAACCTTTAAAGAAACATTAAGATCATCTACAGTTGGTTTTTTATTCTCATTTTTATATGCAGCAAATATTCTTTCAAATCCAGATGCATAATTTTCAATTAAATTAAGATCATATAATATTCTTACCAAGTTTTTATTTCTAAACGTTTGAACTCCCTTTAATGCCGATTCTAACGTTAAACCATCATAAAATCCACCGGGTGATAAGAGTTCACACCTATCATCAAAAAATTCAATCTTTATATTAGAATTTCTTGAATAATCTCTATGACAATAACAATTTAGTATTGCCTCTCTAAGAGCTACCGGACTATATGACTGATATTCCTTCCTTTGAGGATTTCCATCAATAACAACTCTTGTTTCATTACATATATATGAATATTCAATTACATTACTAATTTGTTTAATAATAGAACCATCAAATTCTTTTTTTACTTTAAATATTTCACGCGTTAATCCTTGATACACCGCAACCTTAGTTGAAATATTATATTGATCAGAAAATATAAAAGCTAAATTAGTATATTTACCTTCTTGATTAACAAATCCAGATGTAAGCATTTTAAAATTATTAAAGTCCTTTTTTCTTTCTTCAAATGCTAATTGTAAATTTCTAAAAGTCAAATTTTGTTCCTTTGATTCAAGCTCCTCAAAGTCAACATCACTTGCTTCTCTAATCATTTTCTTTATTTCTTCTTGGGTAGCTTGACTCTTATTTCTACCATATCTAATATAAACTCCAGATGGCTTTAATCCTTTTTCTTTAAGATAATATGGCTTTTCATTCCCAGGAATAATCTCAATTACTAATATGTTATCACTATTAACTGATGTTTTAACAAAATTACTACAATTAGGATATATTGCCTCGTCTCTTACCCAATTAATAATCTTAGATTCAAAAACATCTAATTCTTTTTGTTTTAAAGATACTGGCTCGCCTAAATCAGTTACGCCTATAAATATATTACCATTTAAATTACTATTTAAAAAAGCAACAATTTCAGCTTTAACCTCATCAGTTAGAGTTGATTTTAATTCTACAGTTTCACTTTCTTCGTAATGCAAGTCAATCACACCTTTCTTGAATATAATTATAGCACTTAAATTTTAAAAAAACTTCTATTTTTATCCTTTATTTAAAACTTTTAACCTAAAGATATTTCATTTTATTAAATGCTATTTAATAAAATACTTTGTGTTTCTTGCTGTTCCTTCTCTTTTAATTAATAACTTATTTAATATTTCTATTCTATATATTTATGATCAAAACCAATAATTAAGTTATATTTATAATTACAAATAAGCTTTTCTTCAATCATTTTTTGAATTTCTTCATTTGAATACTTAAAATTATAAGGAACTACAATATCAAATAAAATAGTATTATTAAAATCTCTTTTAATCATTCTTAAATCATGAAATGTTAAATTACTATCAATATTATCTAAAATATACTTAAGCTTAACCTTTAATTCATTAATATCCTCATCATCTAATACTAATGGATCCATATGAATTGTAAGCTCAACTCCAAATTTATTCTTAACATTAAGCTCTATTGTATCAATAAGCTCATGACTCTTTATAATATCGTTTCTACTGTCAACCTCAACATGAACTGTCATGAAGCATTTAGTAGGTCCATATCTATGACACATTAAATCATGTATACCTAATACACCATCATAACTTGTTATATAATTAACTATTTCTTTAACAAAATCATAATCGACTGCTTCTCCAATCAATGGATCTGTAGTTTCCTTTATCATAAAAAAGCCTGATACAACAATAAAAATAGAAACTAATACACCTAATATACCATCAATAGAAACAGGAATATTAGGCCATATTAAAGTAATAATAGTACCAAGTAAAATAGCTGAAGTAGAAATACAATCATTTCTACTATCCTTACTTGATGCGTCTAATGCTATAGAATCAATTATTTTTGATAGTTTCTTATAGAAATAAGCCATCCATAATTTAACTAAAATAGATAATACTAATATACCTATTGTTATATATCTAATAACATTAGATACATTAGAACTAGGATTTTCTATAATCTTTTCAATAGAAGAAATAAATAAGCTTCCTCCAACAAATATAACAATAATAGAAATAATTAATCCAACAATATACTCAATTCTTTCATGTCCAAAGGGATGCTTACTATCAGCTGGACGTGATGCCATTTTAAAGCCAATAGTAGTAGCAATACATGAAGACATATCAGATAGGTTATTAATAGAATCTGCTAATATAGAGATACTATTTGAGAATATACCTGCTAATAGCTTAACTAAAAATAAAAGAAAATTAGAAATAATCCCAACAATAGATGCTAAAAGACCGTGATTCTCTCTAACTTTAGGATCAGTTATATCCTTATAGTTTTTTATAAAATGTTTTCTTAAAAAATTTACCATAGCATTTACACCTCGAAAATAGATTATATCACTTAAAGAAAATTATTCAATTCAATGTATGACTAACTTTTTTATTTTAGGTAAAAATAAAAATGGTGTTAGTATGAAAAAAAGAATAATATTAATATTAATTCCTATAATTATATTATTACTTTATTTTAAGGAAGATATAGGTAATTATAAAAGAATTATTATATTAGATGAAAATAATCAAGAAATAGCTTATATTATTAATAATAAATATTCTAATAAAATAGATATAAGTAAAATTAATTCTAAATATATATCCTACATATTAGAAATAGAGGATAAAGATTTTTATTCTCATAATGGTGTTAATATTATGAGTACTACTAGAGCGTTATATTCTAATTTATTTACAGATAATAAAAATGGAGGCTCTACCATTACTCAACAAATGATAAAAAATGTTTATTTAAATAATAGTAAAACTATTAAAAGAAAAGCTAATGAAATATTATTAGCCTATAAAATAGAAAAAATACTAAGTAAAGATGAAATACTAAGTGATTATTTATCATCTATTTATTTTGGTAATAATATATATGGTTTAGCTAATGCTTCTAGATATTATTATAATAAAGAATATTATAATTTATCCCTTAAAGAAATAATATCTTTTATAGCATTATGGAATTCTCCTTCTCTTTATTGTAATGATTTAGATAAATGGAATGAAAAGACTAATAGTATTATTAATATATTATTTAATAATAACAAAATATCAATAGATGAATATAATAATTTATTAGTACCAATAAAACTAAATATTAATGATAAATATATTTCTAGTAATAGATTATTCTTTATAGATCAAGTTATAAAGGAATTTAATACTATAAATAAACCTAGTAGTAAATTTGATATATATTATGTTTATACAGATTATAAAAAAGAATTAGAGCAAATTAATAATAAATATCAATTCTCAATGCTTATTACTAATAAGGATGGATATATTACTACATCCATTGGTAATAATAATTATAATGAATCTAGCTATTCTATTTGTATGAATAGTAAAAGAGATATAGGTTCTACTATTAAGCCTTTATTATATTATGAAGCAATTAGATGTAATATGGAAAATAAAATATATAAAAGCGAAATTATATCTATTCCTTATAATAATGAAATCATTACTATTGAAAATAACAATAATAGATATTATGGTAATATTGATTTAAAGACAGCTATAGCTGTATCAGATAATCCTTATGCTATTTTAACGCATTTAAATCTCGGGATGAATACTTTATCATATCATCTAAAAAAATACAAAATAGAGGCAAATGCGTATCCCTCATTAGCTTTAGGTAGTGTTGGTATTTCATTATATGATTTAAATAGAATATATACACAATTCTTTTGTAATGGGTATTATATTACTCCTAAATATATAAAAAGTATTAATATAAATAATAAGAAGTATTTAAATAAAATAAATAAGAAAGCACTATTAAATAAAGATATTTGTCTAAAAGTAAAGGAGTATCTAAAATATCCTTTTAATCCAAATATTAAATATTCTACATTAGGATATTTAGGAAGTAAAATAGATGATACTATGTATGGTAAGAGTGGTTCTACATTATATGATTCTTATATTATTGGATTTAATGAGGATTATTTGATTTCTATTTGGAGTGGTAATATGGATGGTAGTCCCATTAGTAATAATCATAGAAGTATTAATAAAGATTTATTTTTAGATAGTTATAATATTATTTATAAATAAAAAACAGGGATTAGCCTGTTTAATTTCATATATTGAAGTTATATATATTTTAATATCTATAGCTTCTTTTTTTATTAGTAGACCCACGCCGCGCCGACTAAAACAATTAATATAAATAGCACAAGGATAAAAGCGAATCCTCCACCTGCTTGAGTAGCCTTATCAGTTGTATTATTATTACAGCAGACTGCCATGTTATCACCTCAGTATAAGGTATGATTACTGGCTAATAAATGTTAAGGCATTTATACTAGTTATTGTTTAAATTCACTACTATTGTTACTGTTTCTCCAGTACTACTTCTATATATTTTTAGAGTGGTTGAATCAGTTTTTAGCATTTGATGTAAACGGTAAGAAATATCAGATAAGGAATTAATCTCATATCCTCCAATCTCTAATAAAACATCATTTGCTTGTAAGCCAGCCTTAGATGCTGGAGTATTGCTTGATACATCAGTTATGATTACATAATTGTATTTATTATCTATTGAAGGTAAATATTTAGAATATATCTCATAGTTATTATTTTCTAGTAGAGTGGATACTGTAGTTACAGTAATACCAATAGTTGGTCTTTCAATATCACCATTTAAAGTTAAAATATCATTTACAGCTTTACTAACTATATCAAGTGGTATTGCATAGCCCATACAATCTACTGGTACTCGTGATGAGCCACTAGAATAAGTATCCTTTTTATAGACAAGTCCAATTAATTCACCCTTAAGGTTAAATAAGCCACCACCAGAATTTCCTGAATTAACAGGAGTATCAATTGATATTTCAAGATTAGAAATATTAGATACTATTCCAGATGTAAGATTATTAAAATGCTCTGTCATACTTAATGGGCACCCAATTGCGAGAGCAGTTTCACCGATGGATAAAAGCGTATTATTTTCTAGAGGTATTATATATACTTCTTTTTTAATGGATGGAAAATCATCTAATGAAAAGGAAATTACCGCAACATCATTAGTAGGATCTTTACCAATAAGTGTTGCATTAACATAAATACCATCACCGAAATAAGCCATAAAGGATGAACCTTCGTCAACAACATGCTCATTTGTTACAGCGTAATATAGACCATTTTCCTCTTTAAATATTACTCCTGATCCTGTAGAATAGCTTGTTTCTCCTTTAGAATAAACACCTATGCATCCTTTCGAAACCTTCTTATAAACATCTGTAATGGAATTACTGATTTCAGATACTGATACATCCTTATCTATTTGTGTGATGTTATTAATAATATTCTCTATAATTTTATCAGGATTTGTAGGATTTAATGAAGTACTATTTCTTGTTAACCCACAAGAAGTCAATGAAATGACTCCTAGGCCTAATAATACTGCTACTTTGATTTTGTTATTTATTTTTTTCATTTCATTCACCTCAAATTAAATAAATAAATTGCGTTCTTTGTAGTTACATTATCAACTTCAAATGCTGGAATTCCACGTAATAACGCTATTTCCTCACATACATATTTAACATAACTAGATTCATTTCTAGTACCCCTAAATGGAGTTGGGGCCAAAAATGGACAATCTGTTTCAATTAAAAGTCTTTCAAGAGGTATTCCCATAGCAACCTCCTTAGGTACTCTAGCATTCTTAAATGTTACAGGGCCACCTAAGGATATATAAAAGCCTAGCTTTATATATTCTCTAGCCATTTCCAAAGAACCACTATAACAATGCATAACACCTTTAAGCTTTCCATTATAGCTTTTAATAATATTAAAGGTATCTAAATCAGCATCCCTTGAATGAATAATAATAGGTAAATCTAAGCTAATAGCTAAATCACATTGAAGCTTAAATAAAGCTTTTTGTTCAATTATATTTTCTTTACCATAGTGATAATCTAACCCACATTCACCTATTGCGTAAACCTTATGATTATCAATAAAATCAACAAGCTTATCATAATCAAGCTTATAATTTATTGTTGCTTCACTTGGATGTAATCCGGCAGTAGGATAGAATATTGAATATTTATTTGAAAATTGATATGCCTTTTCGTTAGTTTCATGTGAAAAACCAACCAAAACAATTTTATCTATTCCATTATTTTTAGCTCTTGTAATACAAGCTTCTATATCATCTTTAAAATCATCTTCAAATAGATGACTATGTGTATCTATCATAATATCATTCCTTTTTTAAAATATTATAGTACAAAGGCTTTGAAAATAAAATATATTTATTAGTTTTAATTTTTGTATTTAATAAAAAAATGAAGAAATATTGAAAAAAATGTTTTCGTATTATATAATACTTTTTGCAAAGGAGATTGAATAAAATGAAAAAATTCTTTTCTGAATTTAAAAAATTCATTTCTCGTGGTAATGTAATGGATATGGCAGTAGGTACTATTGTTGGTGCCGCATTTACTGCAATTGTTACAGCCCTTTCAAATGGTATTTTAAAGCCAATTATTAATATGGTTTTATATTACTGTTTCGGTGGAAATAAGGATGCTCTTAACAAGATGTATACTATCCTAGTACCAGTTACAAAGGTTGAAGATGGCGTAGAGGTTATTGACCTAGCTAATTCAATTTATATTGACTGGGGCGCATTTATAAGTGCAATCATTAATTTCTTACTAGTTGCTTTAGTACTTTTCTGCATCATTAAGGCATTTAATAATGTTAAGGAATCTGCTGAAAATGCAAAGAGCATTGAAAAGTCTATTCAATTCAAGCAATCTAAGGGTATTAAATTAAACAAGAAGGAAAAAGCTTACTTAGTTGAACAAGCTAAGATTAAAGAGGAAGAAGCAAAGAAAGCTCAAGAACCTCAACCAGAGCCAACTCCTGATCCAATTGTAACATTACTTGAAGAGATTCGTGATTCTTTAAAAAAGTAAATTAGTTATAAAAAAGCTTATGATATAAATCTTCAATGATTAGTCATAAGCTTTTTTACTTTATTTAAATAATAAAAAAGACTATAAAGCATAAGCCTTATAGTCAATTTGTTATAATTATCAATTACTCAATAATGTCAACTACAGAACCAGCACCAACTGTTCTACCACCTTCACGGATAGAGAACTTAGTACCTTGCTCCATAGCAATTGGGTGAATTAATTCAACTGTCATAGTTGTATTGTCACCTGGCATAACCATTTCAGTACCTTCAGCTAAAGTGATAACACCTGTAACATCTGTAGTACGGAAATAGAATTGAGGACGATAGTTAGAGAAGAATGGAGTATGACGACCACCCTCGTCCTTTGATAATACGTAAACTTGAGCAGTAAACTTGTGATGAGGTGTAACGCTCTTTGGTTTAGCTAATACTTGTCCACGTTGAACTTGGTCACGGTTAATACCACGAAGTAATACACCGATATTGTCACCAGCTTCAGCATAGTCAAGAAGCTTACGGAACATTTCAACACCAGTAACAACTGAAGATTGAGTCTCTTTGATACCGATAATTTCTACAGCATCACCAACTTTTACAGAACCACGCTCAACACGTCCTGTAACAACTGTACCACGTCCTGTAATAGTGAATACATCCTCAATTGGCATTAAGAATGGCTTTGCATTATCACGAACTGGAGTTGGAATATAATCATCAACGATGTCCATTAATTCTTCAATCTTAGCAACCCACTTTGGATCTCCTTGAAGAGCACCTAAAGCAGAACCACGAACTACTGGAATATCATCACCTGGAAAATCATATTCATTTAATAGTTCACGAGTCTCCATTTCAACTAAGTCGATTAATTCTTCATCATCAACCATGTCGCACTTATTTAAGAATACAACTAAACGAGGAACACCAACTTGACGAGCAAGTAAGATGTGCTCACGAGTTTGAGCCATAGGTCCATCTGTTGCAGCGATAACTAAGATACCACCATCCATTTGAGCAGCACCAGTAATCATGTTCTTTACATAGTCAGCATGACCTGGACAGTCTACGTGTGCATAGTGACGCTTAGCAGTTTCATATTCAACGTGTGCAGTATTGATTGTAATACCACGCTCTTTCTCTTCTGGAGCAGCATCGATTTGGTCATATGCTCTAGCTTGTGCTAAACCCTTTTTTGCAAGAATAGTAGTTATAGCAGCAGTTAAAGTAGTTTTACCATGGTCAACGTGTCCGATTGTACCAATATTAACATGTGGTTTAGTACGGTTAAATTTTTCCTTTGCCATTTTAAATGGTCCTCCTAATAAAATTTTTTTAAAATTTTTACCAATTATCATTTTACCCTAATTGGAACGGGTTTTCAAGTATAAAATAATAAATAAGCACTTACTATTTTACATTAATTAGTCCTAATAATTAATAATAACTACTAGGACTAACTACTTTGAACAAAATTAAGCTCTTTTCTTGATAATTTCTTCTTGGATATTTCTTGGGCAAGCCTCATAATGATGCATTTGCATTACGAAATTTCCACGTCCTTGTGTATTAGAACGAAGTGCTGTAGCATAACCGAACATTTCAGAAAGTGGTACATAAGCACGAACCTTCATACCATTTCCACGCTTCTCTTGAGAATCAAGACGTCCACGACGGCTAGTTAAGTCACCGATAACATTACCAACATACTCTTCTGGAATTGTTACATCAACTTCCATAATAGGCTCTAAAATAACAGGCTTACACTTGTCCTTCATAGCCTTAACAGCTAAAGATGCTGCAACTTGGAAAGCTGCATCTGATGAGTCTACATCATGGTAAGAACCATCAAATAGCTCACACTTAATATCAATTAATGGATAACCAGCTAAAATACCAAGAGGTAAAGCAGCTTGTAATCCCTTATCAACAGATGGGATAAATTCTCTTGGAACTGTACCACCAACTACTGAATCTACGAATTCATATCCCTTATCAGGATTTGGAGCGAAACGAATCCAAACATGACCATATTGACCATGTCCACCAGATTGACGAACGAACTTTCCTTCGCACTCTGCTGTTTGAGTGATTGTTTCACGGTAAGAAACTTGAGGAGCACCAACGTTAGCAGCAACATTGAATTCTCTTCTCATACGGTCAACAATGATATCAAGGTGTAATTCACCCATACCAGAAATAATTGTTTCACCAGTTTCTGTATTTGTATATCTACGGAATGTAGGGTCTTCTTCTGCAAGCTTATTTAAAGCTGTGTTCATCTTGTCTTGGTCAGCCTTAGTCTTTGGCTCAACTGCAACAGAGATAACTGGTTCAGGGAAAACCATCTTCTCAAGGATAATGTCGCTATCCTCTGAACAAATTGTATCACCAGTTGTAGTATTCTTAAATCCGATAGCAGCAGCGATATCTCCTGCATAAACTTCCTTAATTTCTTCACGGTGATTTGCATGCATTTGCATGATACGTCCTAAACGCTCTTTAACACCTTTAGTTGTGTTAAGAACATAAGAACCAGATGTAATTGTACCTTGGTAAACACGGAAGAAAGTTAACTTTCCTACGAATGGGTCAGTCATTACCTTAAATGCTAAGGCAGCAAACTTACCGTCATCTGTTGGATAAATATCCTCTTCAACACCATCAGCATTCTCACCCTTAATTGAACCAACGTCAACTGGAGATGGTAAGAAATCAATTACATAATCTAGCATTCTCTTTACACCCATATTCTTAAATGCAGAACCACATAGAACTGGGAAGAATTTAACTTCTAGAGTTGCCTTACGAATTACCTTCTTAATTAAATCAGCAGGGATTTCATCGCCCTCAAGATACATCATAGCTAATTCGTCATCAAATTGAGAAATAGTATCAAGTAATAACTCTCTCTTTTCTTCACAAATATCAACTAAGTCAGCAGGAATATCTTCTACTGTATAGTTTTCTTCAGCGCCTCCGTCATAAACGTAAGCCTTCATTTCAATTAAATCTACTGAACCCTTGAATAGATCCTCAGCACCAATAGGCCATTGAACTGCAGCAGCAGTAGCACCTAAACGATCATGAATAGTATTAACAGAGTACTCAAAATCAGCACCAATCTTATCCATCTTATTAACGAATACGATACGAGGTACATTGTAATCTGTAGCTTGACGCCATACTGTTTCAGTTTGAGGTTCAACACCGGCTTGTCCATCAAGTACTGTAACAGCACCATCTAGAACACGTAGAGAACGTGAAACTTCAACTGTGAAGTCAACGTGACCTGGTGTATCAATGATATTTAAACGGTATCCTTTCCAGTGAGCAGTTGTAGCGGCAGAAGTAATTGTGATACCTCTTTCCTTTTCTTGCTCCATCCAGTCCATTTGTGAAGCACCATCATGTGTTTCACCTATCTTATGGATTTTCTTAGTATGGAATAGAATACGTTCAGTTGTAGTTGTCTTACCAGCATCAATGTGAGCCATGATACCGATATTACGAGTTTTTTCAAGTGTATATTCTCTAGGCATAATTTTATGTCTCTCCTAATCAATAGATTACCAACGGTAATGTGCGAAAGCCTTATTAGCTTCTGCCATTTTGTGAACTTCTTCACGCTTCTTGCATGCACCACCAAGACCATTTGCAGCATCAAGGATTTCCTTAGCTAACTTTTCATCCATAGTCTTGTCGTTTCTTAAACGTGCATACTTAACTAACCATCTTAAAGCAAGTGTTTGCTTTCTTTCAGGTCTAACTTCAACTGGAACCTGATAATTTTGTCCACCGATACGACGGCTCTTTACTTCTAATACTGGGCTGATATTCTCTAAAGCTTTAGTGAATACCTCAAGTGGTTCTTGACCAGTTGCTTCTTTTACACGGTCAAATGCTGTGTATAATATTGTTTGTGCTGTTCCCTTCTTACCATCTAACATAATTGCATTGATAGTTCTTGTAACTATCTTTGAATTATATATTGGATCTGGAAGCACGTCTCTTTTTGCGATATGTCCCTTACGAGGCATGAGTGATTCCTCCTTTAAAATTGAATTCTAATATTTTAATCTTAAATCTAAATTATTTTAGATCTTACTTCTTTGCTTTTGCTTTTTTAGCACCGTATTTAGAACGACTTTGCATTCTGTTAGCAACACCTGTAGTATCTAATGCACCACGGATAATATGATAACGAACACCTGGTAGATCCTTAACACGTCCGCCACGAATAAGTACTGTACTGTGCTCTTGTAAGCTATGACCTACACCTGGAATGTAAGCAGTAACTTCGATACCATTTGTTAAACGAACTCTGGCATATTTTCTAAGTGCTGAGTTTGGCTTCTTTGGTGTCATTGTAGTAACACGTGTACATACACCACGCTTTTGTGGTGAAGGAAGTTCAGTTGGTCTCTTTTCAAGAGAGTTAAAACCTACACCTAAGCTTGGAGACTTAGATTTAGTAACCTTATCCTTTCTTCCATTACGTACTAATTGTTCAATAGTTGGCATAAAATTGATTTCTCCTTTCATCTATGACAATTGTCCTTACTATCTTTATATATAATATGGACAATTTAAGTCCAAAATTACGACAGCTCCTTAATTATAACAAAAATTCTTTATATGTCAATATTTTTTTGCACTTTTTTAAAAACATTTTTTATTATTTCGAAACACCGATAAGCGTGTATCGATAAAATTGGCTTTATTATTGACTTTTTTTAAATTTTCGACATTTAAATTACTATACAATTTTCTTTGTATGGCACACCGAAAAATGTGTACACTGATGCTGATATTTGATACTTTTTTTGTTTGTTTTTTTAGTATTTATAGTATATAATTACTAAAGTAATATATTTTTTTACATAGTCACATAGTTAATCTGGATATTACAAATCCCTCCTAATAACTAAGTCTATCTAAATATTCTTAGTTAAAAGTGGCTTGTTATGCCATTTATCATAAATTTATATATAATATTGATTAAAATTACACCCTAATTTACACCCTAACGGCTGGAGCAACTACTCTTTTGTATGTAATTTTTCATCAAATATTATGTATTAATCACCTTTATTAAATATGTTGTAAAATGTATATTAAGTTATCCTAAGATTTGATATAATACAGGTACACTTAGATCTACTTGTAGATATAATATAGTGCATGGTCCCATAGTTAATCAGGATATAACCCCAACCTCCTAAGTTGGAATGATCGGTTCGAATCCGGTTGGGACTGCCATTTGATATTGCAAGCTTCTAGATTATCTAGGAGCTTTTCTTATTTCTTTAAGTCTCTTTAATTCTAGATAGTCTAGATATTTGTTGATCATCACTTCATATAAAGTAAAATATAATAAATTAAATAAAAATAAATAAGGGAATAAGCTATTTTAATTTGATTAAATCTTAATCAAAACAATTGAGCCTATTCCCTTTTTTCTTTTCCTTTAGTAAGGCATGATGCTGGAGTATCTACTTCCCATTCGCTAAATTTATGATTTAGCTTCGATAATACATCCTGAGCCTTTTAAGTTTTTCCACAGGTCTCACAAACTAAGCCATCTGATAATCCTGTGTTAGCACATGAGGCTAATGTCCCATCTATGGCTACTCTTCTTAGTGAACCACGAGATGTAATTTGTATTTTTTTGGCATTAAATACAACTTTATGTGTTTCACCATCTTCCATATAAGGCTTAGCTTTATAAGCTGATTTTATGGCTCTTAGATTAGATAGTAGTGATTCATTTGGTATAACAATTAATTCTTCATTTATTAAGTTTAAATATTTTTTATATGTATTTAGGTTTAATAAATTTTCCATAAAAGCCACATTAATTATTTATCTGCTTTTTTTCTTATTTTTTCTAATTGTTCGACTTCATAAAAATCCATTTGGTATCCGCAGTCATAGCATACATATCTCATTGTCCATGCGACAGAAAACATATTTATAGCTATACTATCATTAGAGCGCAAATTATTTCATGCTTCTCTTGGATCGCTTTTTATTAATTTAGTACATCCAAATACTAGACATTTTTTATCATTTACTATATTTATATTCTCTTTCTCACGTAAACAATATTATTTCATCGCAAACTTGCAATTCAAACCTAAATTTTTAACATAATGTAATTCATTCAATTGTGACGAAATACACCACAACGCATAACATTTAAAATACAAAATAGCAACATCTTTTGCAAATTCAGCAAGATATTTTTTCGTGATTGTAACTATTCCTTTTGTATTTATATTTGTAAATGTCACCTCTTGGGTCATAATGTCATACGATGTAGAAAAGTGTGCTTCGCTATTCCTAACAACATTATTTAAGCACCCAAAAAAGAAATCACTAAAAGTTTCACCCAAAATTACATTATCTTTAAAAATGTTATACTTTGAAATACAACAATTAACAGTAGTAAATAAATCTTTAGTGCCATTAGTAAAATTATTAATCCCACCACGTTCATTCAAATTATTTAAGCCAATTAATAACAGACAATTATGTCCGATAAATTCATAGCATTTCTTATACAAGTTTTCTAATTTTGTATATGATATTGTAGTAATACCATTATTTACCAAATCAACATCAGATAAATCAAAATCTTCAACATATAAAGGCACTAACGCTCGAAATATATCTAAATACTCTATAGTTAATTTCATGAATTTATCCATTAATTCATTATAAAAATTCTCATCATCTAATTTTTTAGCAAAATCCTGCATATCAAATCTTTTTAATGAAATTGCTCTATTTAAATCATTTAATATGCTATTAATAGAAGCTTTCGAATCATTAGAAATAATGTCTTTTAACCCAAATTTAAAATATTCTTCAAAATACTTATGATAATCAGCATCATTGATTAATGAAGCATTCTTTATATTCTTTTTAAACAAAAACATTAATGCATCCTTTGATGCAACAAACTTATTCTTCATATAACCAAAACTCTTATTAGAATATAAAGAATATATTTGTTGTAATTCTTTCTTATATATAGATACTTCATCAGAAACTGTTATTATTTTAAAAATATACTCTCTTTTTTCATAAATTTTATCAGCATTTCTAATAAACGGTGTTATCATAGAAGTTTCAGACTGCATTTTCATTTTTGATACAAAAAATTCAGTGGATATTTCCTGACAATAATCTGCATCATCACCATCTATTTCTTTTGCTCCTTGTAAATCATCAAACTCTGCATATAGTTTGTATGGAGACATGTGTAGATTACATTCAATCGCACATTTACACTTCGGACATAAAATAGAAACCAGTACATCTTTCTTACCAACTTGCCATCTTAACCTTATTCTTGTATCACATACATCACATTTTAAAAAAGAATTAGTTGTCATTATCACACCGCCGATCTAACATATATTGAAAGAAAATAACTAAGAAAATTATAACACATTTAATATACTATTAGTATCATTTTTCATCTAATTTCACTCATAAACACACTTGGTCTTAATCTTTTTCTTATTCCATTTATGAAATGATAATCTGATGATGATATTTGAAGAAACCCTTTTGCTCTTGTAATAGCTACATAGCATAATCTTCTTCCTTCTTCTAATTGATCATTTGTTTTTGTTATTGCAGGAAGTATTCCATCATTTAATGATATAAGAAATACACATTTAAATTCTAAGCCTTTAGCTTTATGGATTGTTAAGAGTCTTACTCATACTCCTTTATCATTTATGGAATCATCAATCATTAATTCGTTTATGGTTTCACATTCATCAACATATTCTGATGAAATTATGATATCTCTTAATACTTCTACATGTTGAGCTTGTTTAGTTTTTATATTTTTAAATAAGATATCAGCTATTTCATTGAAGGCATCATTTTTATTAAGCTTTGATTTATTTTGTATTAAATCTATTAATCCTATAGCTATATCTTTAATTATTTCATTATCATATTCTTTTGCATATTCTAATAAGGATTTATTTGATTTTTTGAATTAAATAATAAAAATATTTATTACATCATTTTCCATATAGGGTAATAATATTTCAAATAAATTTATATCATTTGGATTTTTTAGGAATCTATACGCAGCTATTATTCTTTTACATTCAGTTAGTTTATAAAATGACTTTTTACCATATACCACATATGGTATTTTATATTTTATTAAGGCTTTTTCCATTTGGGCTGATTGATAATTATTTCTATATAGTACTGCAATGTCTTTAGGCTTTATTCCTTTATTTAAGAGCACTGATATTTGGTATGCTACTCTTTCTGCTTCATCTATTGTTGTCTCAAACAATGATTGTTTGATTTTATACTTTTCAGGGATTAATGAATATATATCATTATCATAATCACTATTATTATGCTTTATAAGGGTATTTGCCATATCTAGGATATTTGAGGCTGATCTATAATTTTGTTTTAAGGTTATTACTTCATTACATTCATTTTTAAAATCATGCATTATTTTTATATCAGATGATCTAAATGAATAAATTAATTGCTTATCATCTCCTACCATAAAGATATTTTTATGTGTTTGAGATAATAATTTTATTAGGTCATATTGTATTTGGTTTGTATACTGGCATTCATCTACTAGGATATATTTTATATTATTTAATATTTCATTTTTATAAAGCAATGTATCAAAGAATTTAATGAATAATGGTACCATATCATCAAAATCTATGGCACCTGCATTTCTTAGATATTCTTGATATCTAAAATATATTTGGTTGTATAATGTTTCATCTTCTAAATAGTCAGATGCTATATTTAGGTTATTCTTTCTTTTAGATATATATTGTAATATTTTTGTTTTTTCTATTTTGATATTCATATCAATGAATATATAACCTATCCCTTTTCAACTAATAAAAAAGGTCTCATTCCAATTCCCGAGGTTGAGACCAATAGACCTGCTAAATTGCCTTTAACATGCGTACAGCTATCTATTACCGCCCATAGGTACTTGAATGCGAAGCAACACGAATACTTAGTACTACCTACGGAGCATTTGCAACTGCTTAAATTTATTATACTGAATTCACTCAGAAATTTGAATAAGTTTGAATCAAAAATCAGTTAAACGATATGTTTATAAACACAATATATTTGTCTCAATAAAAACAAGGGTTTGGTTCTGACAAGTGCCTAAAATATGTTTCCTAAGACATCTCGTTTTATCGTTACAACCCTTAGTTGAGACCACTTAAATTCTGACAAACCCCTATTTTTCATGGTGTTCGACCATTGTAGTGCTGACAAATATTACTTAAACCAGTCTAACACCCATTCTGGTCTGTCAACTCCATACAATTCAGATGAAGTTTTTGGAAAAGAATACTTATCTTTTGAGAAGCATCCATAGACCTTTCCATACTTATATTTTTGTTCTTTTGGGTTCTTATAAATTCTAATATAAAAACCAGTTCTTACATTCCTAAATGTAGCTACTGTACAATGGTTTTCTTCCCATAAAGTATATACATCCTTTGTTATATTTTGTTGGAATGTAGGCATATCAACATATACCCTATTATTATCTTTTAAATAAGATATCTTATTGATAAATCCATTCTTATCTTTAGATTCCACTTTAACAATTGTGTTTCCATCAATGTTTAAATCTAAGAATCTTTTCTTACATATTGGAGCATAGTTATTATAGTCAAAATTCTCACATTGATATTTACATTCCATACAAGGCATAATCTCAGCAAACTTCTCATTTGGAATATCAATATTTGAATCTGCACACTTATGTGTTGAAGATATAGGACATCCAAAATAGTAAGTTGTATGGTCGTAAGAATTTAATTGAATCATCTTATCATACAATTCGGATAATTTACATTCAGTAGGTTCTTTTTGCTTTTTATCATCATCAAACATATGAACAATTGATTCCTCATCATAGCCATAACCATCGGTAGCAAATCTTGATAATCCATTATCATCAGTACACCAAGTTACCTTTATTAAATCAATATCGGAATTATCTAATTGTAGATATAACTGAACTAGCTTATTCTTGCAATCAAAGTAATCAAATGTCCTTTTTGGTCTTTTCCAACTCCATAGATCAGACCTATAATTTTCTAATTGTTCGTTTTGATATTGCTCTTCAACATCAAATATCCAAATAACTTTATATCCTAATGAATTATAAAAATTATTTCTATCTTCAAATTCATCTGGAGATAATGGACTATGTTGAAATTCAAATACAACCTTTTTAGATTCAATTAAAACATCAGCTCTATGCTTTTGTCCATCTTTAACTTTAACAATTTCTTGATATTTTTTTAAAAATCTATTTTGCCATTCATAGTGCCACTCGGTCATATCATAATGCCAAGTATCTCTACAAACACTATCACTTGGATGAGCAAAATGATGTATTCTCATATCGCCCATTCTTAAAACCATTTTACTTCCACAGCAAGGGCAATAATAATCTTCACTTCTAACAGTGCTATCAATATGTACTTTCTTATTGTCTTTATCTAAGGCAAAAAGCATTTAAATCACCTTTTTCTTTCACAATCAAAACAATGAATCCATATAATAAAATTCAGTATTATCTGGTATCTCTACCCAAGTATGTTCCTCAGCTTCAACCTTAATTGGTTTAACTAGCCTTTGTGGATTCTTAAAGTCATAAGCATAATACTTCTTATTCTCATCATCCACTTGAAATATAAGATTTTGGAATCTACTAGTTTGATGCCAAGAACAATACTCTTTAGCACTAATCTCTCTACATCCAACTAGTTCTATAGTTCCATATATTTTCATTGTTCTAGAATCTATTAATGCAATCTTACCTCTTTTATTGGTTGGATAACTTCTTGCATCAAAGGTTTTAGAGCCATCTAGGATTTCATTAAGATAATCCTTAATCATTGTAAGTCCAAATATAATTGCTATACATCTCGCTTCATAACCATACAATAAAATTTAAACTTATATTCTTCAATCTCATAATCTCTAGTTTCAATATCTACTTGAATAGATTCTCTATATTCATCAGTTAAGAAATAATTCATTAACTCTTCAAAGGTTTCGTGTCTTTCAACGCTCCATTGTAAAGTTTCAAAATCAATCACAGGCATACTATGTTTTGTATTACCACTAAAGTTTTGTGAGATTAAAATTTCATATATCTTATTTATCTTTTTACCACCAAACAACTCATCACTAATGCTCTGTGGGTTATCTAAGATATACCTATCTTTTTCTTTTCTATGTTCAATGGCTTCTTCGATTTTATCATCAAGCCTCTTATGTTCTTTCTCACCATCACCTATAAAATACCATTTGAATTCACAAATATATAAATTATTGGTTTTATTATCAAATGCCAACATATCGTATTCTGCTAAATCTTTTGTTCCATTTTTAATTCTATGATTTAGTTCAATATTCAAATCGTACTTTTTAAGTTTTTCAACAATCTCTTCAGTCATTTGCTTTTCCTTTTGATTAGCTATAACTGAAATATCTTTTTTATATTTTTCATTATCATAATCAACAATTAATCTATACATCTTAACTGGTAGCATTCCGATATTTAATGTTGTTGGATAGAAATAATAATTATTGCCACACCTAATTAATCCTTGAATTAATGTTAATTTATTCTTTTGATATTCATAATCATAAGTCTGATATTTTAGGAAAAACTTAACTTTCTCCTTTGATAAATCACTTAGCCTTGAAAGTCCATATACTAATGATTCATATTCAATTACAGGACAAGGTTCTTTCATCATCATAAATGAATAATAATCAGCCATTATTTTTAAAGTCGCACAAAATGAAATTAATTCTTCGTATGTAAAGTCACCAAAATCGTGGTCAAACTTTATCTCAGAATCCATCCAACAAATCTCTTTGTAATCCTTCATTAATGCATAAAAATATCTGTCCTTAAATAAGTTTGGTTTAAATCTATTAGTAGATAAATAACTTCTAACACTATTAAGAGACTTTTGCTTTAATTCTTCATTTGGAAATTCTTTTACTTTATCTAGCATTCTTGCATAATTTGAATAGGCATCATACTTTTCTTCAAAGTATATTTTGTTTTCTTTATTAAACTGAATTTCTCTTGTTCCAATAATGCATTGATTTAGATAATTTCTAATTGGAGTATAATTGTCGACAAATTCCAAAATCATCTTTGAAAATTCAGATATCACTTCATCATCTCTATTTGGAACTATTCCATTCTCATTATCGTTTGAGAAGATAAATTTCAAGATTGCTCTAAATTGTTCAATTACCTGGTCAACCATATTGATATTTTGTGAATAAATAAATGACATATATTGAACTTTTGTAGATGCAATAACAAGTGACTTCACCAAAAATGCTCTATTTAATTTAAATATCTCTCTATTTCGGATCTTATTATTTATATCTTCTAATATATTTTTAGAATTAATTCCCATTAGATTCTCCTTTCACTTGACTATTAGGCAGCAACCAATTTCCAAGAATCATTTCCTACTAATTGTTGTAATCGACTTCTACTAATATACTTTCCATTCATTTTTAAAGTATCAATCACAAGGTTAATTAAATTGATTTCTAGCGAATTCTTTAAATAATCATATATAGACATACTATATGCAAATGAAGCCCGCTCATCTAGTCCTTGATATTTAACACCATATTGAAGAGTAGCTTCTTTACCAGTTGATAAATCTATATTTTTAAAAATGGGACCTGTCGCATAAGCATCTTCAAAAGGCATAGTAATTGCCAAATCATAAATTGCATCATTGATAATAAGCCAAGAATGGTCAAAATAAATCTTATAGAATACTTCTCCTATACAAGGAGTACACTTTATATCAAGAACTTTACAAATTGCATATAGGACCGCAGTTGTTGAATGACATGCACCATACCATTGCTTTCTCTTCATAAAGTTTTGTACATCCTTAAAACAACTTTTGAAAACTTCTTCGTTATTAATATTCAATTCTATTTCATCTATTTGTAACATATAGAACTCCTACTTTCTAACACTTTTACAATAATCAATTCTAATCTTCTCAAGAATATCGGAAGCGGCTTGTACTATATCGTGGTCTTTTTCCAACTTGGTGCATTGCTTTTGATAATCTTTTGAATTAAAACAATCTTTCTCATAGATAAATTCAGTAAACACACTATGAGCCCAATGATTTCTATTGTCACAAATTTGAGTTAAGAAATTATAATCATTAGAACTGATTAATGGCTTATCATCTGAATTATCCAACTCTTTAAGTTTTCTTATCATTTGTCCTAATGTTTTATTCTCTATTTCATCAAAATGCTTACTAACATCTCCAACTTTCATATAAGCATAGATATACTTGATATCATGTTCAATTGCTTGGTAGTTAAGCATTGTTTCTGCATATTTAATTTTAAATGTAGCAAAATCCATAACTACTCAACCTCGATTCCATTCTCTTTGCATAGTTCAAAGAGTTTTCTTTTTGCTTTGATTGTTGGTTAAGTATGACCATTCTCTCAACGAGTAACATCCATTTTTCACGATTTTCAGGAAGAATTTTCTCATATACATTAAAACTATAATTTTCTTTCATTGTAATGGCCCTCCTTAAATCGCAATATACTATTTTAGTATAACATATTTTTTATAAAATACTTTATAAAAAATACCCTTTTTGATGTGAACCCCAAATCTTGGACTCGAGGTTATTATTGTTATAATGATAATCTATTTAAGGATTGTTGTCTATATA
>CAKQBG010000035.1 GCA_934216145.1 uncultured Anaeroplasma sp. | reverse complement strand
ATACTAAAAAAAATTGTATAAAAATCTATTATCTTGGAAAGCGTTTCGTTGACAAAACTACTAATTCAATTTATAATAGATATTGGATAATTTCATTTGTTGAAATTAGATTAAGGAAAGAGGTAAATATAATGAAAAAGTTTGATGTTTTAAATCAAATCGCTTCAACTGGTGTAGTAGCTGTTGTTAGAGCTGAAAACACTGAAAAGGGATTAAAGATCTCTGAAGCATGTATTAAAGGTGGCGTTACTTCAATCGAGGTAACATATACTGTTCCAGGAGCAGGTGCAATTATTTCTAATTTATCTGCTGCTTATCAAAATGATAAGAATGTTTGTATTGGTGCAGGTACTGTATTAGATAGTGAAACAGCACGTGATGCAATTTTAAATGGAGCTAAGTTTATCGTTTCTCCATGCTTTGATGAAGAGGTTGCTAAACTTTGTAACAGATACCAAGTTCCATATGTACCAGGAACTCAAACTGTAAGAGAGGTTAAGATGGCTCTTGATTATGGTTGTGATGTAATTAAGGTATTCCCAGGAGATATTCTTGGACCTAAATTCATTAAGGATGTTAAGGGACCACTTCCTTATGCAAACTTAATGCCATCTGGTGGCGTTGATCTTGGAAACGTTGCAGAATGGGTTAATGCAGGTGTTGTAGCTGTTAGTGCTGGTTCATCTTTAACTAAGGGTGCTAAAACTGGCGATTATGAAGCTGTAACTGAAACTGCAAAGCAATTTGTACAAAAGTTCCAAGAAGCTAAGGCTGCATTAAAGAAGTAATAAGTGAATTATTATGAATAATGAAGAAAAGATCATAACATTTGGAGAGATAATGCTACGTTTATCTACTCCGGATTATGCTACAATTAATCAAACTCACTCATTCATGGTAAATTATGGTGGAGGAGAAGCAAATGTTGCTGTTGCGTTAGCACATATGGGTCATAAGACTTATTTTATGTCTAAGCTTCCACCAAATCAATTAGGTGATGGTGCTATTACCCATCTTTTATCTAACGGAGTAGATACAAGATATGTTGTAAGAGGTTCTACAACTATTGGTATTTATTTCTTAGAAACTGGCTTTGGTGGTCGTCCATCTAAGGTTATTTATAACCGTAAGCACTCTGCTATTACACGTATTCAAGAGGATGAATTTAACTGGGATGAAATATTTACAGGAGCTACTTGGTTCCATCTTTCTGGTATAACTCTGGCTCTTGGAGACAAGGTTCGTGCTGTAGCATTAAGAGCAGTAAAGGAAGCAAAGAAGCATAATGTGCCTGTTAGCTTCGACTTCAATTATCGTTCTAAGCTATGGACTATAGAGGAGGCTCGTCCTATATATAAGATGTTTATGGATTATGTTGATATTGTTTTTGCAAGCTTCTATGATGCAAATACAATTCTTGAAATTCCTCTTGATAAGGGAATGGAGAATTTAACATTATCTGAAAAGCGTCGTAATGTATTCCCTAAGATGATAAAGAAGTATAATCTTCATTATATTTTCGGAACAGATAGAGTTGTTTATACAGCTACTGATAATTCACTTGCTGGTTATTATTTCAAGCTTCGCAATGATGAATTAACTTGGGAATTAACAGAACCAATTCGTTTCAATATTTATGATCGTATTGGTGGTGGTGATGCTTTTGCATCAGGTGTTATCCATGGACTATTAAAGGATTATAACAACCCAGCATATGCTGTAAGATATGGCTTAAATACATCTGTATTAAAGCATACAATTTATGGTGATGCTTCAACAATGTCTTGTGAGGATATTGAAAATTTTATGGCTGCTAACGGAAGCGCCGAAGTAGTTAGATAAGAGGAGATACAGTATGATAGTTGGTAAGCTATGCGATTTATATCGTTACAAAGGAATCGCTAAGAATATTGATACTGCAATTGATTACATTTTAACTCATGATTTACTTGCTTTACCTAAGGGAAAGACAGTAGTAGATGGTACTAATGTATATATCAATCGTGATACTTATATTGCTAAACCTTTAGAGGAATGCTTCTTTGAGAATCATGAAAACTATATTGATATTCAAATTGTTTTAAAGGGTCAAGAAATAATTGGTTATACTCATATTACTAACCCTGATTTAAAGGTGACTACTCCTTATAATGCAGATAAGGATGTTACAAAATATAATTATGATCCAAAGGGTGCTGTTTTCTTCACATTAGAAGAAGGATTTGCATTAGTTTATACTGAGGATGCTCACTTAGCTAAATGTAAAGCTAATGATGAGCTAGTTGAAAAAGCTGTTGTAAAAATTAAAATAGAAAAATAATTAAAGGAGAAAATTAAAAATGGCTAAAATTGTTACAATGGGCGAAATTATGTTAAGATTATCACCAGAAGGTAATAAGCGTTTCGTTCAATCTGAATCATTTGATGTAATTTATGGTGGAGGAGAAGCAAACGTTGCAGTTTCATGTGCTAATTATGGACATGATGCATATTTTGTTACAAAGCTTCCTACTCATGAGATTGGACAAGCTGCTGTTAACTCATTAAGAAGATATGGTGTTAATACTCAATACATCGCTCGTGGTGGAAACCGTGTAGGTATTTACTATGCTGAAACTGGTGCTTCTATGAGACCTTCAAAGGTTATTTATGACCGTGCAGGTTCTTCAATTGCTGAAGCTGATCCTGCTGATTTTGATTTTGATGCTATTATGGAAGGTGCAGATTGGTTCCACTGGTCTGGAATTACTCCAGCTATTTCTGATAAGGCTGCTGAGTTAACAAAGCTTGCTTGCCAAGCTGCAAAGCGTCATGGTGTTACAGTTTCTGTAGACCTTAACTTCCGTAAGAAATTATGGACTTCTGAGAAGGCTATCTCTATTATGAGACCTTTAATGGAATATGTTGATGTATGTATCGGTAACGAAGAGGATGCTGAGCTTTGCTTAGGATTCAAGCCTGAAGCAAATGTTGAGGCTGGTGATACTGGTGCAGAAGGATACAAGGGTATCTTCAAGCAAATGGCTGAGACTTTCGGATTTAAGTATGTTATTTCAACATTACGTGAATCTTATTCAGCTACACACAATGGTTGGAAGGCTTTAATCTATAATGGAAAAGAATTCTATGAATCTAAACATTATGATATCAACCCAATCATTGACCGTATTGGTGGTGGAGATTCATTCTCTGGTGGTATTATCCATGGTTTATTAACTAAGCCTAACCAAGGAGAAGCTCTTGAATTCGCAGTTGCTGCATCTGCTTTAAAGCATACAATTAATGGTGACTTCAACCTTGTTTCTGCAAGTGAAGTTGAATCATTAGCTGGTGGAAATGCTAACGGACGTGTTCAACGTTAATTATTTGAATAATTTGGTATAGAATTAGTATATTAATATAAATATTTGTTTTAAAAACCATAAATAGTTAATTATTTATAATGCTTGAGTAAAGTATTTTAATGTATTACTTTATATTGAGACGTTAATATTAAAGAATATCATTGAAATATAAGATTAATTTTTATTTTAAATAAATCTTTTTGCTGAATAATTATTTAGCTGCATAGCTTTTAAATGATGAATTATAATTTTGAGATATTATTGATTAATAAATTTAGGGCTAGTATGCTCTCTATATAATTAGAAATGAAATAATCCTGAAGGGATAGAGACCGACTCTTTAAACGATGCAGTGGTTTATCCACAGATAACTGGATGGATTATAGAATTTCTAAATTAGATTGCTTTGATTTTTATCATTTAGAGTATACATATAAATTGATTAGGATTTAATATTGAAAATGAATGATTTATTTTTCGATTGCTATAATAAGAAATATTTAGTTGTTTGACGAGGATTAATTTAATAGATGTTTTATCTTAATTAAGTATTACTATTGCGAAATACACTTTAGAACAGTTATTTTCGAATATAAACTGATTATTTATTATATTTATTATTAATTTTAGGTATTACAAATAAATGCTCAACTATAATTACTTGACATTAATATTTAATAAAATTAAATTTAATCGTTGAAAGAATATTATAATATTTAAAAAATAAAGGAGAATTAAAATGAAATTACAAGTTAGATATGCAAATCATCCAGATGATTCAAAACATTACGATACAGAAGAATTACGTAAGCATTATTTAATTTCTACAGTATTTGAAGCTGATGAAATAGTATTCACATATTCTCATCAGGATCGTATGATTGCAGGTGGCGTAATGCCAGTTAATAAAGCTGTTGTCCTAGATTCAGCAGATGAACTTCGTGCTGATTATTTCCTACAAAGACGTGAAATGGGTTTCATTAATGTAGGTGGTAAAGGAAAAGTAACATTAGATGGTAAGGTTTATGAAATTTTACCTAAAGATGGTATGTATATTGGAATGGGAACAAAGGAAATTATATTCGAGTCATTAGATAAGAATAATCCTGCTAAGTTCTATGTAAACTCTTGTCCAGCTCATAAGACATATCCTACAGTATATATTAATTATGAGAAGGCTAATCATAAGCCAATGGGTGATGAGGCACATATGAATAAGCGTGTTATCAACCAATATATTCATAAAGATGTTTGTGAGTCTTGCCAATTAGCTATGGGAATGACTGAACTAGCTGTTGGTTCTTGTTGGAATACAATGCCTTGTCATACTCACGAAAGAAGAATGGAAGTTTATTTCTATTTCGATTTCCCTGAGACTGAAAGAGTATTCCATATTATGGGTAGACCTGATGAAACAAGACACATTATTATGGCTCCAGAGCAAGCAGTAATTTCACCTTCTTGGTCAATTCACTGTGCAGCTGCTACAATGAATTATACATTCATTTGGGGTATGTGTGGTGAAAATCAAGATTATGATGATCAAGATTGGTTCAAAACATCTGAATTAAAGTAATAATAGGAGGAAAAAATCAAATGAAAATGGAAGATTTTAGACTAGATGGCAAAGTTGCTCTAGTTACAGGTGCTTCTTACGGAATCGGTTTTAACATTGCTTTAGGTTTTGCTGAAGCTGGTGCTACAATCGTTTTTAACGATATTAAACAAGATTTAGTTGATAAGGGTATCGCAACTTATAAGGAGCATGGTATTAACGCTCATGGTTATGTTTGTGACGTAACTGATGAGGATGCTGTTAATGCTATGGTTCAACAAATTGAGAAGGAAGTTGGAGTTATTGATATTTTAGTTAACAACGCTGGTATCATTAAGAGAATTCCTATGCTTGAAATGACAGCTGCTCAATTCCGTCAAGTAATTGATATTGATTTAAATGGTCCATTCATCGTTTCTAAGGCAGTTATTCCTGGAATGATTAAGAAGGGTCATGGAAAGATTATTAATATTTGTTCAATGATGTCAGAGCTTGGTCGTGAGACTGTATCTGCATATGCAGCTGCTAAGGGTGGCTTAAAGATGTTAACTCGTAATATCTGTTCTGAATATGGTGAATACAATATTCAATGTAATGGTATAGGACCTGGTTATATCGCTACACCTCAAACTGCTCCACTTCGTGAAAGACAACCAGATGGATCTCGTCATCCATTTGATTCATTCATCGTTGCTAAGACTCCAGCTGGACGTTGGTTAGAGCCAGAAGAATTAGCTGGACCTGCAGTATTCCTAGCATCTGATGCTTCTAATGCTGTAAACGGACATATTTTATATGTTGATGGTGGTATTTTAGCTTATATTGGTAAGCAACCTAAGTAATTAATTTTGAAAAGTTCCTAAAAATTAGGAACTTTTTTTCATATTATTTTAATTCACTTGTTATTAGTTGAAAAAAATAATATAATAAACATAAGTAGGTGAAAAAATGGTGATTTTTAGCTTTATTATGATAAATTTAGCAATAATTTTATATTTAATACCATTAACAGTTTATTTTATTCAATTTTATAGGAATAAATATTCTACGAGTGATAAAATGCTAAGAATGTTTTTCATTCAAGGAATGATAACACTAATGATTTTATCTTGGCTATTAATAATAATGAATAATGGCTTTAATATTAATTTTTATTTAAATATAGAGTTTGGATGGCTTTTAATTATAATAATACCTATTTTTATAATAATAGAAATTATTGATTATTTTTTAAGAAAAAAAATCAAATATTATTATAATACATTTGCTATTATCGCTAGATTTTTATTACCTACTATATGTATTGTAGTTTTTATTATGAATTTATTCATTTATTATTTTTCAATACATTATTTTATATATTTATTAGCTTAGGCTTGAAGGGTGGAGTTTATTTAATGAATGCAGTATTATCAGTTGTCGGAAAGGATAAGGTTGGTATCCTTGCTGGAGTATCTTCAAAGTGTGCATTATATAATGCAAATATCAATGATGTATCTCAAACAATAGTTAATCATTTTTTTACAATGTTTATGATTGTAAATATCGATAATTTATCTATTGAGTTTACCAAATTTGTTGATGAATTATCAAAGTATGGTCATGATATGGGCTTAGAGATTCATGTTATGCATGAGGACATTTTTAATTTAATGCATAAGATTTAAGAGGTTAAACATGATTACTAATAATGAAATTTTAGAAACAATACAAATGATTCAAGAACAAAATCTTGATGTTAGAACAATTACTATGGGTATTTCATTAATAGATTGTATGGATACTGATATTAATAAATCATGTGAAAAGGTTTATAATAAAATTTATAGTTATGCACATAATTTAGTTGAGGTTGGTAATTTTATTCAAAAAAAATATGGAATTCCTATTATAAATAAACGTGTAGCTGTTACACCTATTTCTATGCTTGTTGGTGTATCAAAGGGTGATCCTGTTTTATATGCTAAAACATTAGATAAGGTAGCTAATGATATTGGAATCGATTTTATAGGTGGATACTCTGCATTAGTTCAAAAGGGTTTCGCTCCTGGTGATTTAGAATTAATTAATTCTATTCCTAGAGCTTTAAAGGAAACAAATAAACTATGTGCTAGTGTTAATATTGGTTCAACAAGAGCGGGTATTAATCTAGATGCAGTTAAAATTATGGGACAAAAGGTTAGAGAAGCAGCAGAGCTTACAAAGAATCAAGAATGTATTGGCGCTTCAAAGCTTGTTGTATTCTGTAATGCTGTAGAGGATAACCCATTTATGGCTGGTGCCTTCCATGGTGTAGGAGAAGCTGATGCTGTAATTAATGTAGGTGTTTCTGGACCTGGTGTTGTTAGAGCGGCTGTTAAATCAGCTCCAAAGGATGCTTCTATTGCTGAAATTGCAGAAATTATTAAAAAGACAGCATTTAAGGTTACAAGAATGGGACAACTTGTTGGCGTTGAAGCTTCTAAGCTTTTAAATAAACCATTTGGTATTGTTGATTTATCTTTAGCTCCAACTCCTGCAATTGGTGATTCTGTAGCTCATATATTAGAAGAAATGGGCCTTGAACAATGCGGCTGTTGTGGTACAACTGCTTGTTTAGCAATTTTAAATGACGCAGTTAAAAAAGGTGGAGTTATGGCATCTAGTCGTGTTGGAGGTTTATCTGGTGCCTTTATACCTGTTAGTGAGGATGCTGGTATGATTGCCGCAGCTGAATCAGGAATGTTATCAATTGAAAAGCTAGAGGCAATGACTGCTGTATGCTCAGTTGGTCTTGATATGATCGTATTACCTGGTGATACTACTGCAGAGGTAATTTCCGCTTTAATAGCAGATGAAGCTGCGATTGGTATGATTAATTCAAAAACTACTGCTGTACGTGTTATTCCTGCAATTGGAAAGAATGATGATGATTCATTGAATTTCGGTGGTTTATTAGGATATGGTCCAATTATGAAGATTTCAAAGGGAAATCCATCTACATTTATTAATCGTGGTGGTCAAATTCCTGCACCATTAAATAGCTTAAAAAATTAATATTATATTATTTAAGTGGAGCGTTTAACTAATGCTCCCTTTTTTTCTCATTATAAAAAAAATTTTTTATTGAATTAGTTTTAACTAAATTTATTTTTTTAAGATAAATTGATGTTTTTTAATAGAGGATTATAATTCTTAAGTTAAGAGATTCTAATATAATGCAAAGACGATTTTCATAATAATGTTTTTTTATAAAGAAGATGAACTAATCTTTAATAAATGGTAATAACAACTTTAATACATTTAGTGTAGATGGTGATTTTACTGATTTAAGTTAAAAAAATACAAAACAATAAAGTAGAGATTTATTATTTGAAGCAAATATAGTTTTAGGTGTTAAAATTAGAATTGTTCAAAATAAAAGTATTTATAATTCTAATAGTTTAATAGTTAATTCTAAATTAACCTAAAGAAGTGATTTATAGGTTTATAATAAAATTTTACTAAACGTATTAATTGATTTAGTTGATGTTACTGATAAAGTCCATTAAGTAAAATATCACTTGATAAAGTTAATATGGTTTTTGATTCTTTATATTCTGTAAAGTTAAGTTATCTAATTATTTCATTATGGAATCGAATAAAAAAGGTAATTGTGTATAGTTAATGAATTAATATCTAATTATAATCCATATAATTTTGATGAATTTAAGAAATTTATTGATTTAAATGAGTTGGAAAATTTCTTGATTTCTTCTAAGAAAATGGTTATTAATTATATTTCTGATTTAATAGATTTTAGTTCTAAATTAACTCTTAATGATATTGATTAAGATAATATTTATGAAAATTTGATTATTAGGTTAACTTTCCCTAGAGTGTTTAAGATTAAATAAAATAATAATTATAAATTAATAATTAAAATTGTTTATAATTCCTATACTCTATATTACTTAAATGATAAAAAGTATAATATTATGAAAATGAATTATTAGAAAATGCTCTAAATATATTATTGAGTTTCATTTCTAAATATGATAATGTTTTAAATTATAGTATGTCTTTTTATTATAAATTATTTCATGCTGATTTTGATACATTAGAAAACATTTTTTATTTTTTTATTATGCATATACATGTATAATGAAAAATTAAAAATAAATGGTAAAAAAAAATTATCAAGGATATATATTTGAATTTAATAGAATTAATACTCATAATTTAAATGATTATAATGTTTCTAATACTAATATGATCAATATGATATTAGTATATGTCAAATTATATTATTAAGTTCATAAAATTTAATAAATAACAGTTAATAATTAAGATGTCCTTTTAAATGTTTATTTGTATTACCCCAAAATTAAATAAGACCGTAAATTGAACAATAAAAATCCAACTAAATTTTCTAAAAAAAGTTGGATTTTTATTGCTCTAAATATAAAGAAAATAGACCCCCAAAATGGTATAATATTATTGAACAAAAAAACAAAATTGGATTTTTTTTTAATAATTAATTGTACTACTTTAAACGAACAATTACTAGAAGAAAACTCATTTTATATTACCCCATTTTTAGGATGAATAAAAAAATGTGGTAATACAAATTTTAAATGCTTAATCTTGAAAATGAAGCCTTTTAGTTATATAATAATGTCAAAGAAGGAGCGTATATTATGGAATATTTAGAAAAAGTACAATTATGGAAAAATAATCCTAATTTAGAGCCTAATTTGAAAAAAGAATTAGACTCAATGAATGAACAAGAATTAAAGGAAGCTTTTACAACTGATCTTGAATTTGGTACAGGAGGATTAAGAGGAATTCTTGGTGCTGGTACAAATAGAATGAATGTATATATTGTAGCTAAGGCTACTTTAGGTTTTGGTAGATATTTAATGAAGCAATCTCCTGTTGCTTTAAGCAAGGGTGTAGCTATTAGCCATGATAATCGTCATCAATCTGTAGAGTTCGCTAGAATATCTGCAGAGGTATTATCATCTTTAGGTTTTAGAGTATTTTTATTTGAGGCTTTACGTCCTACTCCAGAACTAAGTTTTGCTGTACGTCATTTCCATTGTATTGGTGGTATTATGATTACGGCAAGTCATAATCCTAAGGAATATAATGGATATAAGATTTATGATGAAACTGGTTGTCAATTAGTTCCTAGTGATGCTGATAAGGTTATTGCTGAAATTAATCAAATTGATGATTATTTCAATATAGAGCATGGTAAGAATCATGAATTAATTCAATATATTGGTAAAGAAGTTGATGAAGCTTATATTAATGAGGTTAAGAAAATTATTCTTAGACCAAATTTAAAGAAGGATTTCAAACTTGTTTATACTCCACTTCATGGTACTGGACAGGTATTCGCACCACAAGTTTTACAATCTGTTGGTTATGATGTTGTGCCTCTTGCATGTCAAATGACATGTGATCCTGATTTCTCTGGTGTTAAAACTTCTAACCCTGAAAATAAGGAAGCATACGATGAGGCAATTGATTTAGCTAAGCAAATAGGTGCTAGTATAGTATTAGCAACTGACCCAGATGCTGACCGTTTAGGTATTGCAGTATTACATAATGGTGAATATGTATTATTTACAGGTAACCAAACTGCTTCATTAGTATTTGATTATATTTGTAGAACTCGTAAGGAGTTAGGAACATTACCAAGTGATGGTTATATGTTTACAACTAATGTTTCTTCTACATTGCCAATTGCTATTGCTGAAAAATATGGCTTAAAGACTGAAATTACTTTAACTGGCTTTAAGTTTATTGGTGAAAAGGCAAGAGAAATGGAATTAACTCATAGAGGTACTTATGTATTCGGATTTGAGGAATCTTATGGTTGCTTAATTTCAGATTGTGTAAGAGATAAGGATTCTATTCAAGCAATTTTAATGCTATGTGAAACAGCTGCATACTATCGTGAGAAGGGTATGGATTTAGTTGATGCCTTAAATCAAATTTATGAGGAATATGGCTACTATAAGGAAGGAATCACTAATATTGGTCTAAAGGGACTTGAAGGTGCTGCTAAGATTAAGAGAATTATGGATTTCTTTAGAACAACAGATATAGCTTTAAAGGATTTCAAGATTTTAGCTAAGGATGATGTTAAGCTTGGTATTAAGACTGATTTAGTTACTGATGAGAAGACAAAGATTAATTTACCTTCATCTAATGTAATTAAGTATTATTTAAATGATAATATGTGGTTTGTATTACGTCCATCTGGAACTGAGCCTAAGCTAAAGGTTTATTATGGTGTTAAGGGTAATAATCAAGCTGAGGCTGATCAAAAGCTAGAAAAGCTTACTGAAGAAGTATTATCAATCGTTAACATGATAAAGTAATAAAAATAATCAAATTTTGAGGAATGATAAAAAAATCATTCCTCTTTTTTTGCTATAAAAAGCTTATTCCTCTCTATATAATTTATTTATGAAATATATAGAAGAAATAATTTTAGTAAATTTATTAATTCATATTATTTTTATTTTTATAACGAGCTATCTATTTTCTCAAAAAATAAATATTTTTTTGTTAATTATCTCTGCACTTCTAGATATAGTGTATCTAATTATGTATTTATTAATTCCATATGCTTTAGAGCCATATAGGTATCTATTTATATTAATTATATCAATATTACCATTTATAAATAGAGGAATAGCTAAAGCAATATTAGAGGCAATTATATATTGGATGCTGAATATTACTCTTGGTGGCACATCAGGAATTATCTATAAGCTTAATACAAACCCGTATTTAGTATATTTAGCTATAGCTTTAATATTTGGAATATTTAATGTTTATTTTGCATATAAAAGATTACATTATAGAAATACTCACTTTGAGTATCAAATTAGAATTATTGATAATAATAAAAACTATCAATTTATAGGCTTTTGTGATACAGGGAATTTTTTATTATCTAATGGAAATATTCCAATTGTATTTATGAACAAAAAAATAAAAATTGGTAAATTTGTTAAGTATTTAGATTGTCAAACTGTAACCGGAAAAAGGAGGATAAGGCTTTATAAAGTAGATAAATTTCAATTATTGATTAATGGTAGCTATTATGAAAAGGATGTATATTTGTCATATGCAGATATTAATTATCAAATGATGTTTGGCTTAGCGCTTTTAGGGGGATAAAAATGATTTTATATAAGCTAATAAAGAAAGTCTATGGTGTTTGTGATGAAGTATCCTATTTATATAGTCAAATGTCCTTGCCCTCTACCTTAACAGAGGAAGAGGAAAGGCAATATGTTTTACAATGTGTTAATAAGGATTTAAATGCTAGAAATGTTTTAATTGAACATAATATGAGGCTTGTTGTATACATAGCTAAGAGATTTGAATCTCCAAAGGTATTGTTAGAGGATTTAATTTCTATTGGCTCTATGGGTTTAATTAAAGGCGTTGAAACCTTTAATCCTGATAAGAATATAAAGCTTGGTACATATTGTTCAAGATGTATTGAGAATGAAATACTTATGTTTTTAAGAAAGGCTTCAAAAATGAAGGCCGAGGTATCATTAGATGAACCTTTGAATATTGATGGAGATGGCAATGAACTATTGTTATCAGATGTTATTCCATCTAATGAGGAGCATTCACTAGAGATTTCTTTACAGGAAGAGAAAAAAAGAATAATGTTTAAGGCTTTAAATTCTTTAAAGAAAAGAGAAAAAGAAATTATTATAATGAGATTTGGTCTTTATAATACTCCAGAATATACTCAAAAGGAGGTAGCAGATATATTAGGTATATCTCAATCATATATTTCGAGGCTTGAAAAGAAAATAATGGATAAATTACGAATAGAAATAAATAAAAGTCTTGAATTTCAAAAAAAATGAATAAATCATTAAACATTCTTCCATATTAAAAAGGAAGGGAAAGATTATATGCGCAAGGTAGAAATAACAGGAGTAGATACCTCAAAGCTTAAAACTCTATCTAATGATAGAATGAATGAGCTTCTTTTGAAAATAAAAGAAGGCGACATGAAGGCTAGAGAGGAAATGATTCATGGTAATTTAAAGCTAGTATTATCAATATTAAAAAGGTTTAATGATAAGAAGGAATGCTTAGATGATTTATTTCAGGTCGGTTGTATTGGATTAATGAAGGCTGTAGATAATTTTGATTTATCACACAATGTTAAATTCTCAACCTATGCTGTACCAATGATTATTGGTGAGATTAGAAGACATTTAAGAGATAATAGTATGGTTAGAGTCAGTAGAAGCTTTAAGGATATTGCCTATAAGGCTATAGCTTTTAAGGATAAATATTATAGTGAGAATCAACGTGAAGCAACTATAAATGAAATTAGTGAAGCAATAGGGGCTGATTCTTTAGATGTAATAATGGCCCTTGAGGCTATTCAGGATACTGTTAGTATGTCTACACCTATATATGATAATGGTGGAGATGTTATTGAACTTGAGGATCAAATAGCTGATGAAAAGGATTTAAATGATATATTTTTAAAAAATAATATGATTAAAGAAGCCTTTAATAGATTAAGACCTAGAGAAAAGAAGGTTATTTATAAAAGATATTATCAGGATAAAACGCAAATGGAAATAGCATTAGAGCTTGATATATCTCAAGCCCAAGTTTCTAGACTCGAAAAGAATGCTCTTAAGGAAATGTATGATTATTTAAAATAAGATTTCTATACTTATTCATTTTGATTGAATAAGTATTTTTTATAATTACTATTCATTGCGAATATGTTACTATTACATATTTAATTAAAATTATTTGATTATCATTCCTGAAACTTGAATTATTTATATATTTGTGATATTATACCTTAGAGGTGTTTTCGATGAATATATGGCATGATATTGATAATGATAGAATCACGAAAGATGAGTTTATTGCATGTATTGAAATTCCTAAGGGAAGTAAAAAGAAGTATGAGCTTGATAAGGAGACAGGTTTAATTATACTTGATCGTATATTATATACATCGACTCATTATCCAGCTAATTATGGTTTTATCCCAAGAACCTATTCTCAGGATAAAGACCCACTTGATGTTTTAGTACTATGCAATGAATCCTTTGATCCATTAGTACTTGTAAGATGTAGACCTATTGGGGTAGTAAAAATGATTGATGAAAATGAATGTGATGAAAAGATTATTTCAGTTTGTATTAACGATCCATCTATGAATTGTTATAATGATATAACTGATTTACCACCCCATTTATTTGAAGAGATCAAGCATTTCTTTACAGTTTATAAGCAATTAGAAAATAAGGATACTGTCGTTACAGAGATATGTGATCAAAAGGAAGCTAAGCATGTTATAGAGCAATCTATAGAGGCTTATAATAATTTATATATCAAATAATTATATTAATAAGGAGAAGTAAAAAATGGCATTAACAGCAGGTATAGTTGGCTTACCTAATGTAGGAAAGTCAACATTATTTAACGCAATAACAAAAGCAGGAGCACTAGCAGCAAATTATCCATTTGCGACAATTGAACCAAATGTAGGTATGGTAGAGGTACCAGATGAGAGATTAACAGTTCTTTCAAATATGTATAAGCCTAAAAGAACAATTCCCGCAGTTTGTGAATTTACTGATATTGCAGGTCTAGTAAAGGGTGCATCTAAGGGTGAAGGTTTAGGTAACCAATTCCTAGGTAATATTAGAAATTGTGATGCAATATTAGAGGTTGTAAGATGCTTCATTGATAATAATGTAACTCACGTTGAGGGTGGAGTAGATCCAATTAGAGATGCTGAGATAATTAATCTTGAACTTATTTTAGCTGATCTTGATTCAGTTCAAAAGAGAATTCCAAAAATTGAGAAGAAGGCTCAATCTAAGGTTGATGATGCCCCAATTGAATATGCATTATTAAAGAAGCTAGAGGCTCATTTGTTAGCTGAAAAGCCATTAAGAAGCTTAGAATTTTCTGATACTGAACAAAAGTATATGGTAAATTATGGATTCTTAACTTCAAAGCCTTTTATGTATGTAGCAAATATTAGTGAGGAATATATTGCTGACCCTGAAAGTGATCCAACATACCAAAAGCTAAAGGAGTATGCTAAATCTACTAATTCAAAATGTATTGCAATTAGTGCTGAAATAGAATCAGAATTAGCTACACTTGAGGATGATGAAAAGGCAATGTTCCTAGAGGACTATGGTGTTAAGGAGCCTGGTTTAAATAGGTTAATTAAGGAAACTTATGATTTATTAGGCTACGCTACATATTTCACAACAGGACCAGATGAGTGTCGTGCTTGGACATTCAAAAAGGGAATGCTAGCACCAGAATGTGCTGGTATTATTCATACTGATTTCCAAAGAGGCTTCATTCGTGCTGAAACTGTTGCTTATGATGATTTAATTAAGTGTGGTTCTATGCTTAAGGCTAAAGAGGCTGGCTTAGTTAGACAAGAGGGTAAAGATTATCTTGTTAAAGATGGAGATATTCTATTATTTAAATTTAATGTTTAGTTAATTTTAAGACACATTTTTGTTTTAGAAAAAATGTGTCTTTTTTCTACTTATATCGTTGTCATTTTATTGAAAAATGCATTTTTTTTTGATATACTTAATATATGAATTTATTTTAAGGGAGGGACTTGAAAAAATGGATTTTTTTGATATTGTTCCAGACAATTTTTTCTCATTATTGTCATCGAAAAATAAAAGAATATATCTAGCTAGTATAATTCAGGTTTTTAAAGTCTATGAAACAGGAACAATTCTTGGAATAGATAAAAAAGTTGTTGTTGATGATTTAGTTTATTATTTAGAAAGTCATAATGATTATTTTTATGACGTTGAGGATATAGAGGATGAGGAAGCATCTCCTTCAAGTAAAAGAGATCTTGCAAACTACATACTTAGAAGAATGGAAGAATGTGGTTGGATTTATGTTGATGTAAATAATGACTATGAGGAGGTTTTGAATTTCTCAGATGCAGCTATAACAATTTGCGAAGCAATTATGAAAATTTATCCTCAATTATCTATATCAATGGATACTGAGGAATTACCTGAGAACTATATAAACCCAATAGAATACCAAGGCTATATTTATCAAATATATTCATTATTGAATCAAGAAAATATTTATGATTATTCATTAGTCTTTGATTTAGTATACACAAATACAATTCATCTAATTAGAGCTATTCGTAAGCTTGATGTTAGAATGAAGGACTATATTCAATCAGTTATTGATAATACAGAAATTAAAGATCTTATGGAAAAACTTATTGCTTATAAAACTGATATTTATGATAAGAGCTATGTTAAGCTAAAGGTATCAGATAATATCGATAGATATCGTTTATCTATTGTAACAAAGCTTAGTGATATGCAAAATAATCATGAGATTGTTGATGCAATTTCTAATTTGTATATTACTAGATGTAATTCTAAAGAGGAAGCTATTGATAAGGCAATAAGAAATATTGATGAGGTAATTGATGCTTTTAATGCATTAGAGGAATTTATTTCTGAAATTGATAATAAGAATAGAAATTATATTAACTCAACAATAGGAAAAATAAAATTCCTATTAAGTGAGGATGATAATATTATTGGTAAGCTTAATACGATTTTAAAGCATGTTAAAACTGAAAATCAAAAGGGTAAGATTGATAAAGCAATTAGACTTGTTGATGGATTATATAATTTGCCTTCTTTAAAGATATTAGATAATGAAGCATCATTATATACTCCACGTGGAGGCTATCAAAGAAATTATAATCAGGTTCTTGATATGGTTGGACTTGATGATTTCACCTTGAATGATGAATTCCTAGAGCAATTTAAGACTTCATATAATGAAAGTAATATTCAAGCATTTATGGATTTACATTTTGTTGATGATCAAATTGTCGCAAAGGATATTATCAATTATGAATGTGAGGATTCTATTTTCCTTATGATGGTATATTCTGTTATCTATTCAGTTGAAAAGGGTTATACAATTGAAATAACAGATGAGATTATTAAACAAAAGAATTATGAAATTAAGAATTTCATAATTAAAAAAACATTGGTTAAATAAGGAGAGATTGAAATGTTAGATGCGTTGGAAAAGATGACACTTGCGCAGCAGCAACAATTTAAAGATACTGCAAATAAATTATTATCAACAACATTCCTTTCAAAGGATAAAAGAGATAATAAGGAAAGTTATTATTTCTTAATGAGCTATAAAGAGGTATTTGATGAATTTTTCCAAATTCTAGGATATGAGGTTACATTAGATATGGCATCAGGTAGTGTAATGCTATCAGGTGCTAGCAACAATAATACATTAAAGCTTAAGAGAGATGAATCAATTATATTATTAATATTGAGACTTCTATATCATGAAAAGATGAAAGATACATCTTTAAATGAAAATATAGTATGCTCAGTTTCTGATATTCATGAAAAATATGATTATCTAGAAATTAAACGTAAGCTAAATAAAACAGATTTAATTTCTGCACTTCGTTTATTTAGAAGATATAATTTGATTGAAGCAACAGGTGATTTAACATCTAGTGCTTGTAAAATTGTTATTTTACCTACAATATTAATGGCTGTTAAGTCAGAAGATATTACTGAGGTTTATAATACAATTATTAAGATTTCATCAGAGGAGGTAAAGTAATTTGAAAAAGCTTGTTAAAATTCGTTTAATTAATTGGCATTACCTTTCTAATGAAACTATTGATATTACAGGTAATACACTTTTAACTGGACCTAACGCTTCTGGTAAATCAACAATTATGGATGCGATAACCTTTGTATTAACTGCAGGTGATACTACTTTCAACCTTGCAGCTAATGAAAAGGGTAAAAGAGATCTACGTGGTTATGTAAAATGTAAGCTTGGTATGGATGATAAGGAATATCTTCGTAATGGAGATGTTAGTGGACATATCGCTTTACAATTCCATGATGAAAAAACTAATAATGATTTTACAGTTGGTGCTGTAATTGATGCTTTTGGAGATTTAACACCAGTAAAGAGTATTTTCTATAAGAGTAATGCTCCTATGAATGATGATATGTTTATCTCTCCTGAAAAAACTATTTATGGTACAGTTGAATTTAGAAAGCATAACCCATTATTTGAATATTATTTAACTAAAAAGGAAGCAAAACGTGGCTTTAGAAATGCCTTTGGTTCTATTAATGAGGATTTCTATAGATTAATTCCTAAAGCTTTAGCTTTTAAGCCTATAGCTGATGTTAAAGATTTTATTTATCAAAATATTCTTGAGGAAAAGGAAATCGATGTAACTGCTATTCAGGATTCTATTCGTGCTTATAAGGAGCTTGAGGTAACTCTTAAGCAAATTCAAGCTAAGATTAGTGATTTAAAGGAAATTGATGTTATTTATCAAGAAATTTGTAAGATTCAAGAAAATAAATCATACCTTGAATATTTGATGCATTTATTTGAGGTAGAAAATATTCGCAAACAAATTGCTGATTTGAGAAAATCTATTATTAAAGAAGAGGATTTAAAGGCTCGTAAGGAACAAGAGCTAATTAATCTAAATCAAGAAAATGATGCATTACAGGAAAGAAGTAGGGAGTTATTTAATTTATTAAAGGATAATAATAGCTTCCAAGCTGGGGAATATGTTAACCGTGAGATTTTAAAGCTTCAATCTAGTATCGCCTCACTTGAAGGTAATCAACAAGCCTTTTTAAAGAGAAATTCTAATTTCAAAGATATTATCAATGAATTAAGAAGTACTTCTGATGAAAAAATTTATCATGAAGCTTCAACAATTAATTTAAGTGTAATTAATCAAAGTGCAGTAGATGAGAATAAAGTTAGATTAAAGGATTTAGATAGTAGATTACAATCAGTTATTAATAAAAAGAATCAACAGCTAGGTTCATTAGAATCTAAAAAGAGTGATATTTTAACAGAGATTAATGAAATATCTGTTTCATTACGTGGTCTTGAACAAAATAGAATCAACTTTAATCCTGAATTATTACAAATGAGACAGGAAATTGCTGAAGCATTAAAGAGAATTTATAATTATGATGTTTCAGTTCATATTTTAGCTGAACTTTGTGAAATCACTGATCAAAAATGGTCTGACTGTATTGAAATCTTCTTAGGTAATAGTCGTTTCTCTTTAATAGTTGAGCCTAGATATTATGATAACGCTCTTCAAATCTATAGAAGAATTAAGGATAGATATAGAACTCTATATGGAATTGGTTTAATTAATACTAAGCAAATTGGTAAATTTACTAAATATGAACCAAAATCATTAGCTTCAATTATTGAATGTGAAAACCAAGATGCTAGATGCTATATCAATTATCGTTGTGGTAGTGTCATCATGTGTGATGACGCACTTGAACTTGAAAAGTATTCAACTGCAGTTACTGCTGATTTATTAAGATATAGTGGATATACTGTTGCTAGTATGAATCCAAATGTACCTCGTCCATTTATGGGTAAGAATGCCGCTTCAAAGGCTACAGTTATTTGGAGACAAAAGGCTGATGAGGCTAGAACTAAATATGCTGATGTAAATGGAAAGATTAATTCTATCGAAAATGAAATTGATTTATTACAAAGAATTCAAATTCGTCCATTACTTGAAGATTTAGATAAGGCTTTATTATTACAAAAGGATCAAGCTACATTATCTGATTTAACTAGACAAGCTGAGCGTCAAAAGAATGCTACTCCATCTGAATTAGAGGATGATTATAATAAAGTTCAAGAAACTATTAAGTCTATTGAAGCAAAGAAAATGAACCACTCTAAAGAAGTTGGTGCTATTGATGCTAGAATAGCTCAATTTAATACTTTAATTGAACAAAATACTAATACTTTAAATACTTTATCAGAGGAACTAAAGAAGCTTGCTGGAGATTCAGTTACTATTGAAGAAAAAGCAAAGGCTGAATATCAAGAAATTACTTCTACAACTAATTTCAATCAAGCACTTGCTAGCTATGAGGCTAGATATAGGAGTGAAGAGGCTTCATTTACTACATTAAATGATTCATTAATTGCTAAGCAATTCTATTTCATTAATAAATATAATTCTACATTCTCAACTGGTATTACTGAAATGCCTAAGTTCCTAGCAGAATTAGATAAGCTTGAGAAGAGTGAATTAGTTTCTTATGAACAAAAGGTTCGTCAAGCAAGAGAGTCAGCTGAAGTAGTATTTAAGGAGGATTTCATTGCTAAGCTAAGAAATAATATCTTAACAGCTGAACAAGAAATCGCTAAGATAAATGAAACTCTATCTTCAATTACATTTGGTAATGATAGATATGAATTTATATTCCCTCGTAGTAGTGAATATGCTCAATTCTATGAAATGGTAACATCAGAATTAGTAGATTTAGATCAAGGGCTATTTACATATGATTTCCAAAATAAATATGATGAACAAATTCGTGCGCTATTTGAATCATTATCAATGGATGAATTAAATAGTAAGGGTGCTATTAATAAATTTACTGATTATCGTACTTATATGGATTATGATATTAGAATCACTAATAGAGATGGTGAGACTATGACATATTCAAAGGTATTCCGTGAGAAATCCGGAGGTGAAACTCAGGTTCCATTCTATGTAGCTATTATTGCTTCATTTGTAAGAGTCTATACAAAGACTGGCTTTGCTGGTGGAGATCCTATTGGTATTGTTATGTTCGATGAGGTATTTGATAAGATGGATGGTAATCGTATGAGAGCTATGATGAGCTTCATTTCATCTATGCCACTTCAGGTTATTATTGCCTGCCCTCCTCAAAGAATGGATATTCTTAATGATTATGCTGATACAACATTAATTATGGTTCGTCAGGGAACAAAGGCTAAAGTTCTTCCTTACATTAGAAACAAAGAGGAATAATTTATGTTCGGTAGAAAAAACAAGAATAGATATAATGAAACAGAAAATGAATTAAATGAATCAAAGGATTCTGCATCTAGAATTATATTGAAGCAATTAGAGGATGATGATAATGCCGCAAGAGAATTAGTTGATGAATTAGCAAAAGGTAATCCTTTAATTTTAAACTTTGATAATCTTGATGTTTATGGAGCAAATAAAATGTTAGCCTTTTTCATTGGTGCTTGTTATGCCTTAGATGGTAAGACATTCCCAATTAATGAGAAAACCTATTTATTTGCTAGAAGAGTTGATTTATTAGATGGTTCTGTAAAGAAATTTATAGATAATTTATAAAAAAATGGGGCTGTGAAGAAATAATCAGTCCTCGATAAACAAAAATGGGGTTTCAAACCAGTTTAAAATCTGGAAAGAAACCC
>CAKQBG010000034.1 GCA_934216145.1 uncultured Anaeroplasma sp. | reverse complement strand
ATGCGTAAGCTCAAGGATTTTGCTACACCTCTTCCTTCACCCATAGGATTATTCCTAACGGCTTGAGGTTCACTACATTTGGCGGTAAATACCCGTGACTGGACTTTCACCAGTAAGATTAATGCCATGCCCGGCACACCTAAAAAAAAGAAGACACAAAATGTGTCCTCTTAATTTTAAGAATTTAAATTACTTTATGCAGTAAATTGACTTCTTACCAGCAAATACTGATACACCATTATATTGTCCACGACCATTTAAATCGTCTTCAATTCTCATTAATTGGTTGTACTTAGCAATTCTATCAGTACGAGATGCTGAACCAGTCTTGATTTGACCAGCATTAGTACCAACTACGATATCAGCAATTGTAGTATCCTCAGTTTCACCTGATCTATGAGATACGATTGCAGTATATCCAGCTCTCTTAGCCATTTCGATAGCATCGAAAGTTTCAGTTAAAGTACCAATTTGGTTAACCTTAATAAGGATAGCATTAGCAACACCTAATTCAATACCCTTAGCTAAACGCTTAGTGTTAGTAACGAATAAGTCATCACCAACTAATTGAACCTTGTCACCTAACTTCTCAGTTAAATACTTCCAACCATCCCAGTCGTCTTCAGCAAGACCATCTTCGATAGTAATGATAGGGAATTCTTTAACAAGGTTAGCATAGTAAACGTCAACCATTTCCTTAGAAGTGAATTCACCCTTATCAGCCTTTAATACATACTTACCAGTTTCTGCATTATAGAATTCAGATGCAGCAACATCGATACCTAAGCAGATATCTTTACCAGGAACATATCCTGCAGCCTTAATAGCTTCAACAACACGCTCGAAAGCTTCCTTATTAGAACCTAATTTAGGTGCATATCCACCTTCATCACCAACTGATGTTACATAACCATTTGCCTTTAAAATTTTCTTTAAAGCATGGAATACTTCAGCACCCCAACGTACTGCTTCCTTAACAGAAGGAGCACCTACTGGAAGAATCATGATTTCTTGGAAGTCAATACAGAAATCAGCATGAGCACCACCATTTAGAATGTTCATCATAGGTAAAGGTAATTGCTTTGCATTGAAACCACCAAAGTAGTTATATAGAGGGATTCCATAATAGTTTGCAGCTGCTCTAGCACAAGCCATAGAAACACCTAAAGTTGCATTTGCACCAAGGTTAGTCTTGTTCTCAGTACCGTCTAAAGCTAACATCATCTTATCGATTGCTACTTGTTGAGTAACATCCATACCTAAAAGCTTAGGAGCGATAACATCGTTAACGTTCTTAACAGCCTTTGTTGTACCCTTTCCTAAGTAACGGCTCTTATCACCATCACGTAATTCTAATGCTTCATGAATACCTGTTGAAGCTCCAGATGGAACTAAAGCACGTCCAAATGCACCAGATTCAGTTGTAACTTCAACCTCAACTGTTGGATTTCCACGAGAGTCTAATACCTCTCTAGCGTATACACTTGTAATAAATGGCATAAAAATTTACATCTCCTTAAAATTATATTTTTGTATTTTTCTACCAAAAATATTATACTATAGTTTTTTTACAAATGAAAAGATAAAACGACTAAATTAGTTTGAAAACGTTTTAAAAATTCCTATTTTCAACTAATCTCTACCTTTAATAAGCTTATAACAATATACATATGCCCAAACAATAATAAATAAATTTAAAAGACCAATTATTAAATATAAAGGATTATAGCCATTTCTAAAAAATGTTATTATTTGAGTTACAGGCTGTAATATAAAATTTAAATAAAAATAAGGGCTTAAAAATAATTTAAAAGCATCAAGGCTCCTATAAATCATAAGAAAACTAGTAAAATAAGAGATAAATAATCCTAATGTCAAAAAAACTATTCCTAATACAGGATATAATATATGGTAGGTATAGAAGCTCTTTTTCACTTTCATTCCAACCATATAGGTTAAAATAACTAAACCAAAGCTTATTGCTAGATTAAGTAAATCCATTAAATAATCTAGCGTTCCTGCTAATATTCCACCTAATATTGAAAATAATAATCCATTTAAAATAACAGCCTTTAAATCATCCTTATAAATAGGCTGCTTCCAATTATACATCTTAAACATTTCATCACCTGAAATAATAATACACATATTTTTCCTTAATGTAAAGAATTATTGATCTTTAAAGTTCTATTATTTATTTTTAACAATTAATTTTTATTTATACATAAAAAATGCATACCAATTTGATATGCATTTCACCTTTAGACATTTTCTATTTTAGTTTTATTTCTTTTAATATCGGAATCAATACTATCATATAAAACCTTAAGTTTTCTATGAACTAAAGCTGTAAAGCCCATAACTATAAATGATAACATTAAATTAAATGGTAGAACACAACACCAAATATAATATCCCATATAGTTAGTCGAATCTAATACTATATCTTTTGCTTGACCAAAGCTTACAAATTTAACAAACGTATTTAGCGCAGTACTAATCATTCCAATTAATGGTTCATCATTTCCACCAAAATATAATTGTAAATAAATTGGAATATTAAAGAAATAATTAGATATCATTGAAGCAATAACCCAAACTAAAGCACCACTTAATAATGATATTAAGGTTTTACCCTTGATATGAGTATAATTATAAATTACGCCTGATGTAATTGCAACTGAAGCACCTATTATTAGATCAGCTATTTCTCCTACACCAGCTGTATGAGTTGAAATTGTTATTAGTTTAATTAAAAACCTAATTAAAACAATAACCGTTGCATCAACTGGTCCTAGCATAAATGCACAAATAATAATAGGAATCATTGAAAAATTGATTTCGAGAAATGATGGGAAAATTGGTAAAGGGAATTTCAAAAATAGATATAATACACAGCTTAGGGCACTGAATACAGCTACAAATGCTAATCTCTTTACTGATAAATATTTTTTCATAACTTTTATCCTCCTCTATAAAAAAATATCCCCATATTTCTACGGGGATAAAGAATAAACTTATGAAAAAATAAATTTATTGATTACTTCTCACATCCAGACTCTACTGTCGGTATAGGAATTACACCTATTCATGCCAAAGCTCGCGGACTATAACCGCCGGTATGGAATTACACCAAACCCCGAAGTAATATGTATTTCATCAATAGTATAGCACTATAATATTTAATTGTAAATAGTTTTTATTTTACAATTAGAGATTTTGCAGTCATATCACTAGGTACTTCTATTCCTAATAACTCTAATAATGTAGGAGTAATATCAGCTAAAATACCATTTCTTATATGAATGTTCTTATCTGTAATAACAACTGGTACTGGATTAGTTGTGTGAGCTGTAAATGGCTTACCAAATTCATCCTGAAGCTTTTCAGCATTACCATGGTCAGCAGTAATTAAAGCAACTCCACCAACCTCATCTAAAGCCTTAACACATCTACCAACACACTCATCTACAGTTTCAACAGCCTTTACAACTGCAGGAATAACACCTGTATGTCCAACCATATCACAATTAGCAAAGTTAAGAATGATTGTATCATATTTTTGACTATGAATAGCATCAACAACCTTATCACATACCTCATATGCGCTCATCTCTGGTTGTAAATCGTATGTAGCTACCTTTGGTGAATTAACTAAAATTCTATCAGCACCTGGAATAGCTTTATCAACACCACCATCAAAGAAGAATGTAACGTGAGCATACTTCTCTGTTTCAGCAATTCTTAATTGAGTTAAACCTGCCTTAGAAACTAAATCACCATATAAATTATCAAGCTTTTGTAAACCAAATGCTAATTCACCCTTAACAGAATCAGCATACTTCATCATAGATACATAGAAAACATCACGAGGACCCTTAGATGTATCAAGACGATATGGTTTCTCAGGATTATAAACAATTCCATCAGGATTAGAAATAGCTGTTGAGATTTGAATAGCTCTATCAGGACGGAAATTAGCAAATACTACAGAATCACCTGATTCAACCATTCCTTCCTTACAAGAAACAAATGGAACAACGAACTCATCTGTAACATTGTTTTCATATGAAGCATCAATTCCCTTAAGTGGATCACTAAAGAATTCACCCTTTGCAATAGTCATTGCATCATAAGCCTTTTGGATACGATCATAATTCTTATCTCTATCCATTCCATAATATCTACCACCAACTGTAGAAACCTTAACATTACCTTCTTTTATAATCTTCTCTAAATAAATCTTAGCACTCTTAGGAGCTACATCTCTACCATCTAAGAAGGCATGATAATATACATTCTCAATACCCATAGAATGAGCTAATTTAGCAATTGCAATAATATGAGATGTATGAGAGTGAACACCACCATCAGAGCATAAACCAAAAATATGGAACTTATGATTAGTTTCTTTAGCATGATTAATTGCGTTTAAGATGGCCTCATTATGATTAAATTCACCAGTCTTAATAGAATTATTAATTCTAGATAAAGATTGCCATACAATTCTACCTGCACCAATATTCATATGACCTACCTCAGAATTACCCATTTGTCCTTCTGGTAAGCCTACTGCTTCTCCACTTGCTTGTAACTCTTTTGTATCATATTCAGCAAAAATACGATCTAAGTTTGGCTTATGAGCTAAGCTAACTGCGTTTGTACTAGATGGTTCAGCAAGTCCATAACCATCCATAATAATTAACATTACTGGTCTTTTTTTCATTTCAATTACTCCTATTCTATTCTACCAAATAATTTTAAAAGATAATAATTATTTACTGTTTCAGCACCAATCCACTTAAGCTTGGCTGAATCCTCTTCAGCATATGTATCATAACCCCATGAATTTAAATGATCCCATAAGCCATGTGGTCTAATATTATCAATAATATAGTCTAATTCAAGATTCTTTTTATCATCTAATTCAGGATTACTTACATATAAGCTACAATCTAAAGGATGAATTGCATCTAAATCATCAAAATCCATAGATACATCATCTTTAGCTAATTCAATTAAATGAGCCTTCATCTCATTTAGCTTTTCAGTAAATAAATTACACTTAGTCAATGAATTAATAAAACTATTAACAGAAATATATTCATATCTAGTTAAAGAATTCTTATTTAAAAATTCATCAATTAATTCATTTGCCATTTTATAGGCCTTTTTATAATATGCCTTAGTATCATTATACAATAATAATGAATATCCAACTAAAGCCATTGTTGGATGCATTCCAAATTTAACATTTGCCTCATCACCAAAGGTAAAATCAATTGCGTGAGGATATGTATTATTACTTAATACATTTGGATTCCATCTATTTTTAACAGGTGGTACTCTATTAAATAAATAATTACCAGCCTTATTAACTATAGTAGTATATAGCTCTAAATCACATTTAGCATCAAATCCAAGCATATCTAGCAATCTAAATGCTTCATATACCTGATAAACACTACTATCCTTATTATAATTATCGATATGTAGAGCATTTCCAAAGCCACCATCTCTATTTTGATAGAACATCAAACAATCTAATAAATACTCTTTAGGCATAGAACCATCTAAAGCGTATATTAAGCAAACGTCAATATCTCTTGCCTTATTAGACATCTGTCTAGAGATTGTCTCCTGCATCGATTTAGTTAATAATTTCATCACATTCACCCATTAATATATTTTACAATATTTCGTTGTAAAATTAAAGAAAAAAAGTTATAATATTTATAAATTTTAAAAGATGGTGATTGTATGGAAGGAGTAATTCTTGAATATTACTTTTTTAAGGAATCTCTAACACGCCTAAACAATGAACAAAAAAAGGACTTCATATTAAATGATTCAACTATATTTAATTATGCCACATTTTTAGATATAGGTAAGTATTTTAGTTATAATTCACTTAGGAAGGATAAAATAAAACTTCAAGATAGATGGAATGATTTAGATACCTTCCCTAGTTTTTTAGTAGAATGCTTGATTGAGGTAAACCTACATTATTCTCCCGAAAAGCTAATGATGCTATACGCAATGGCATCAAGCTACATACTAAAAATTAGAATTTATCCTTATTTAAAAACCAAGGTAAATGATTCTCAATCCCTAGATGAAATATTAAAAATGCTAGATTATGTTTATGCTAAAAAATACGATTCCTGGGAATTAAATAAAATAAAACTAACAAAGAAATTCCCTGATGGCTTTATTTATATTCCAAGCATGTATCAAGTAATTCATTATCCTATAATTAAAATATATAAGCTATTTGTTAATGAAAATTATTTTAAAAATTGTTATAAAAAGAAAAAGAAATTCTTTTCCTTCTTCGCATCATCATTTCTTTATATAAAAATACCCTATTTAAAAATAATAGGCTTAAGATTAAGAAATAAAAGAAAAAAGCTTACTTCATATTTCTATAATAACAAAATAGATACTACTATACTTAATAAAGCTAAAAGTCCTTATCAGATAAATAATAAGGAATATAAGTATACGCTTGATGAACAAATAGAATTAGCATTAAATGATGTAACTCAATTAAATATAGCGATATATAATTATGTTATGTTTAATAAGGATAAAGAAATTAGAAAAATATTAAAAATAGATAGTAATAAAAAATTATAGAAAAATACTCCTACCATACCATTAGGCTAATAGGAGTATTTTTTAATTAGATCACTATTTCCATCAAATATATAATTTGAACATTAAAACAATTATTATAATGCTGTTATAACATCATTAGATAAGCTCTTTTTTAAAAAAAATATAGCTGATTTAATCAAAGAATAATCCTTCATCGCTATTGTTTCATCCTTTAGAGCTAATTCTACTTTTTTAAGCTTCAAATAAATAGATATCTAAATCAGAAAAGCATTTAATATCCACTCTCATTACTCCATAAGAAAATTTAAAATTCACCAGTTTCCTCTACACTTACAATTTCAAAATCCTTATCATAAGCCTTTGAATCAAAACAAGATATTATTTCTTTATATCTCTAAATATTCATAACATATTTAAAACAACTATCATCTATAAATTACCACTATATTTAATATTAATACTATATATTTTCATCAAAATATAAAAGAATCACCTTAATTAATTTATAAAAAAAAAAAACTAATCACAATCCAAACTTAAGTTAATTACTAAGTGATATTTGATTAGGTTTTTTTTGACCCACTCCAATTCAGTTTAAAGATGTTACTCCTTCTAATTTAGAGAGCCAATAATTATATTTATTTTAAAGCAAATATATCTTTATTTACTATTTTTTGTTAGACTGAAGCTTCATTCCACAATTCTCACAATATAAAGAATCACTATTTATCTCGCAATTACAATATGGACAAGTTTTAACTAAAGAATAACCACACTTTTTACAAAACTTACTATCAATAGAATTAGGAGTCTTACATTTACTGCAAATAATTGAACTTTTATTAGATAAATCAATAAAAGATTTATTAACTTCCTCATTAACTCCATTAATAACTTTACCAACTTGTTTTGATCCATACTTTAGAATTTCATCCCTAAAGCCAATATTAATAAATAATATACCAATTCCAATAAGGAAAATTCCAATAAAATTCATATAAAAAAACTTAGGGCCTTCAAAGCTTTGACTATTAAAAGCTATAAAGAAATCAACAAAACCAAATATTAAAGATCCGACTCCAAATACAGTTAAAACAATACCTAATATTTTAAAAATCAATTTTGAACTATTTTCCTTTTTCATAAGCTATCTCCATTTATAATTAGTTTATTTTTCTAGATGGAATCTCCATATAGATTTTTTCTAAAGCGAAATGAGCTCTTTCCTCACTTGTAAATATTGAAATGATAATATCATTACAATCAACTAATACCCAGCTAGTATCTCTTCCCTCAATTGAACGGATTTGATAATTATTTTGAGCTGTTTCATCCTCAATATAAGAAATAACAGCTGTTGCCTGTCTTTGTGAATCAACAGTTGCTATAATCATTTTATCATAGAAAGGACTTCTTCCTTCCATATCATATACAATAATGTCTTTAGCGTTAACATGGCTAAGACAATCTAATAATACTTCTTCTAATGTCATTTTAATTACTCCCTCATATTCCTTTAAAACCTCAAGCTGTCTAGGGTGAGGATTATTACCCTCAGATAAATTAAATTCAATTGTTTTTTTAGTTGAATAATAAATTGCATAATCTATTCCCTTTTCAAAAAGCAATTTTCTACATTCAATACAGCTCGGATATTTTCTATTTTCTTCTGTATAATCTGAAATTACTATAATTTTTTCAAGTAAAGACATATTAGGTCTTCCAAATACATGATTTCTTATAGCGTTATAAATATCTAAATCATTTCCTACTAGCTCTTTATAATAATAGGCTGATAAATAAGCATGAAGTAGAAATGGATATTTCTTACATTCCTCAATATCCTCATCACTTAATTTACCCTTCGCATCATCAATACTATCATATTTAGAATAATCATGCATTAATGCTGCAATAGTAGCCTTATTAACATCCTCATGATATATTTGAGCTAATTTAATAGCCATATCCTTTACACCTAAGATATGCATATATCTTTTATTAGTAGGATCAGGATATTTCTCCTTTAAAAGCTTATTAACTAATTCCAATGATTGCATCTGTAACATATACCTCTGTTTTATCAATAATTCTTAATGTAACATCTGACTTACCAATAATAGTTATAAAGCCAAAGCCTGAAAACCAAATATTCTTCTTTTTATTTCCATCAAAGCTATATTTTACTTCCTTATAATGAACATTATCCTTTTCCTCTAATAATGGAGGTGTTAATAGCTTACCTAATTGATTATTAAATAAATCATCAAGCTTTTCTGTTTTAGTTCTATGAATATATAAATCATTTGAAGCATAAACAATAACAGAAATTCTATCATTACATTCAAATGAAATAGAAGCTAATCCTGCAAAGGTAATAGAATTACCACTAGTTATTTGATATGTTAAAGGCTTCATTTCAGTTGATGGTAAAATCTTCGTATATGATTTAGGTAAAAGCTGATTTAATACATCATTTTCATTTATTAAGCCTGGTGTATCAATAAATGCTTTATTATCTTCAAAGAAAGGAATTCTTATTTCATTTAATGTAGTTCCTGGAATAACTGATGTAGAAACAACATCCTCGGTAATTGATGTATTCTTTCTAAGAAGAGCATTAATTAATGATGATTTACCAACATTTGCGCATCCTACAAAATAAACATCTCTTTCTTTACGAGCTAAATCAATAGTTCTAGTTAAATCCTCAATAAAATATCCCTTCTTACTTGATACAATATGAATTGCATCTACTCTAAAGAATATTTTTTCACATTCTTTACTTAACCAAGTTACTATTGATTCAATATTTACACTTTTAGGAAAAACATCATATTTATTAGCTACTAATATTACATTTTTATTTCTTAATTTATCAATCATTCGTTTATTAAAAGTAGCCTTAAACTGAAATATATCAACAACAAAAACTATTAAGCCATTCTTCTTTATTACATCATCAATAACTGCCTCATAATCCTCATTAGTTGCTACTATTTTAGGCAGCTCATTATAATGCATCATTCTAAAGCATCTTTTACAATATTTAGATTCCTTTGTTAAATTAGGAATAAAGCCCATCTCTTCAGGGTTTTCATCCTGTAATAAGGCTCCACAGCCTTTACATTTTCTTAATATCATATTCCTTTAACCTTTCGTTATATAATGAAGGATATCTTCTTTTAATTCTTTTTAAAAAGAATCCCTCAAGTCGTCTATTTATTCTAGTAGGACCAATATCTGTCTTTTTATCTATTGCTTCTATTAATGCTACTTCAATACCATATCTTTTAGCTCCCAAGACATCAGTCATTAATTGATCTCCTAGTAATATTATTTGATTTTTATTATATTTATTTTTAGCTATTTTTTTTATAGCTTTTCTAATACCTCTTTTTAAAGGCTTCATTGAAAACTTAACATAATCAATATTATAATTTTTCGCAAATTTATCTACTCTATTTTTTCTCGAATTAGAAACTAAAATAAATTCAAAGCCCATTTCAGTAAGCTTATCCTTAAGAAGAAATAATTTCTCATTTGGTAATTCCTCATCATAAGAAATTAAAGTATTATCTAAATCTGTAAGAATAAGTCGAATCCCATTTTCATATAATTTATCGAAGGGAATATCGTATATACTTTTAAAATAATAATCTGGAATTAGCTTTTTAATCATCAATACATTACCTCAAGGTATATTATACAATATTTTCAATCAAAATAAAGGAGTTTTTAATTTGATTTTATTTTTACTTCCAATATTAGGAGCTATTAAAAGTGAATCCTATCCTAAGAAGCTTTCCTTAGAGGAGGAAAAAAAATACCTAGAATTATTTCATAATAATAATGATCAAAATGCTAGAGATAAGCTTATTGAGCATAATTTAAGATTAGTTGCTCATATAGCTAAAAAGTATGAAAATACTAGTGAGGATAAGGACGATATTTTATCTATTGGAATATTAGGGTTAATTAAAGCTGTAGATACATTTCAAATAAAGAATGGTAATACTCTTGCAACATACGCAGCTAGATGTATTGAAAACGAAATATTAATGACATTAAGAAGTAATAAAAATAAAAGAAATTTAGTATATTTACAATCTCCTGTTGCAATAGATAAGGATGGAAATGAAATGGAGCTTTTAGATTTAATAGAGGATCCTAATGTTGATTTATATGAAAGCTATAAGAAAAGACATTTATCTAAAGCCTTAGATTTAGCATTAAAGGAATTAACAACAAGAGAGTATGATATTATTTCTAAAAGGTATGGCTTAAATGGTGTAGCCTTAACCCAAAAAGAAATAGCCTCTAGAATGAAAATATCTAGAAGCTATGTTTCTCGTATTGAAAAAAGAGCTTTATTAAAGCTATATTTAATTCTTAAGAATAATAAAAATGAGTTATAGCTAGATTTTCTTTTTTTGAGTATGGCTACAAATTTTAATTAATAGATTTGTTGGTACAAATCTAGAAAATAGGGCAGTTATTCTAACACCTAAGGAAGGTGCTATAATAACTCCCTTTTTATTCATTTTTTTAATAGCATAATTAACACATTTTTCTTTAGAGATACTATTAATCGAAAATTTACAGTTTGCAACATCATTAAATTCTGTTCTAACTGGTCCTGGGGTTAAAGCTTTCACTCTTACATTTGTATTTTTTAATTCAAATGCAACTCCTCTTGTTAGAGATGTTACATATGATTTTGTCGCATAATATACACTCATATATGGTCCACCAGGTAAAAATCCCGCAATTGATGATACATTAATGATTAATCCTCTATTTTTAGGAATAAATTGATCAATCATTCCCTTCATTAGATAGGTTAAAGCTTTTACATTAACATCAACCATTTCAATTATTTTAGATGTATTGGCATCTTTAAATAAATTAAAATCACCAAAGCCAGCATTATTAATAAATAAATCGATATCATAATTACTAGCTTTATTTAGTAATTCCTTACAAGAATCTATATTACTTAAATCAGATGTTATTATAATAGATTCATTTTTTAGTTTATTTTTTAATTCTATAAGCTTACTTTCTCTTCTAGCTACTATTATTGTGTTATAGCCAAGACTATCAAGCCTTAGGGCAAATTCATAGCCTATTCCTGAAGAAGCACCTGTTATTAATGCATATTTATTATTATTCATATAGTTTTGATAGTTCCTTAAAAGAATTTTCAACAAAAGGATTATATAATCCAGCAGCATCTAAAACATCTAAAAATGACATATTCTGATAATCATAAAAAACAATCTTATTATAGCTATCTGAAGCACTATTAAAGTCCTTCATACCAGCCTGATATAAGCCAATTGCTGGAATAAGACTAACAGAATAGCTAATATAATATAATGGATTATCTAAGGCTACTCTTCTCCAGTAGGTACTAAAATCTCCACCAAATATCTCCTTTAGATAATAATATCCTCCATATTTATCACAGACATTAATAAATAAATTATCAAAATCAATTAAAGATAAATTATCTGTTGAATATATTGTATTTTCAAAATCATTAACTAAATTAGCTAAAACAATAGTTTGTAATGCTTCTGATAACTTATAATCTCTTATCATAGCTAAGGTTTCAGGTAGGAATTTATTATTACTATCTAAATAGGCTAAAAATAATAATTCATTACCCTGAGATTGAGTTTCAGCTAAATCTAAAGAACCAGACCCATTACCTCTTTCTAGCATTGAATAATAATGGCCAAATTCATGAACTAAGGTTGAAATATTTTGATAATTAGGACCAAAATAACAAGCAGGAGTTGATAGATTATATAGATATAAGGTATAAGCTCCATCAGATGACGAGCTTTTTCCCATAAAATAATAGCCATTATTCCATAAATTATTATAGGCTAAATAGTATGAACCACCTATTTCCTTTGCATATTCATCAAAATAATCCATATAGTTTTTATAGCTTCCTGCTATAAAGCTTGAAACAGTCGTTTTATATTTAGAAGAGGCATTTTGATATTTATTATTAAAGCTATTTGTTTTATTTTCAAATAAAGGAACTATATATTCCCTTACATAATTAGAAAACTGAAGAGCATTATCACTATCAAAATCTCTATCATATAATTCCTTATAGGCAAAATCTCTATAGTCGGTATAGCCATAATATGATGCTTGAAGCTTGTAGTTTTCGACAAGCTTACGATATAGTACTGGTACTTCACTTGATGTTGTAGGATCACTAATCGCATCATATTGAACTAAAAGCTTATCATTTTCATTTTCTAAATCATAATATTCCTTTGGTAAGCTAGTACCTACTAGCGAATCTATTTCCTCTTTTGTATAATTCTTAAAGAATTCATCCCTAAATTTAGAGTTATAAATCTTTTTATATAATGATTCTTCCCATTCAACTAAGGTATTTAAATATTCATTAGCTTCAGAATATTTTTCTCTACTAGTACTATCAGCTAATATAGAATAATTTAGCTGAGCTAAATTCCTGTATGTCGCAACACTATATAAATCACCCTTTACAACTCTAATATAAGCATTATAAAATTTCTGATAGTCATTTCCATTAGATATTAACGTATTAAGCTCAGTTATTCTATTATTAATTGCTGTCTTATCAGATTCTGTAAATTTATATTCTAAAGAATGATTATTACTTGTATTAGTATTTTCATTAGATATATTAAATAGTAATCTACAGCTAGATAAGCTTAGCAATAGAGTAGCCATTAAAGACAATTTTAATATTTTATTCTTCATTCTTGTTCTCCTTTAGTAATTTTTAATTCAGCAGAAATATTTTCAGTTATATTTCCTACATATAGCTTAAATAAACTATTTTCATATTCTTGTTCATTTGTAAATAAATTAGAGCTATCTAAGGAATAAGAGCCAGTATATTTTGATTTTATAGTACCATTATAGATCATTTCAATTTGGGGAATACTTGTATCAGTATTATTATATCTAAATGGAGATGAATAATAATTAGAAGTATAATAAGCAGATTCAAAATCATCATTATAATTTATTTGAGAATTAATCTTTAATATTCTTATTCCATTTCCATTAATAGGTTTATCATTCTCATTTAAATCAGTATTAGTATAATACTCAATCATATAATAGGTATCATATATATTAGTTAATCTATGATCAGCTATAATAATAACAGAATTAGTTTTTTCAAAGCTATCAAGAATAAATGTTATTTCTCCTTCACCACTTATAACATAAGGATCAATCCAGTTTAATAATAGCTTTGAATATGGATCAAGATCTCCAATATTAAAATCCATCATTGAAGCTCCATATAAGCCTCTATTACAGCCAACCTCACTATTATAATCATAATAATCATCAAGTCCAAATAGATGTCCTGTTTCATGAATATAAGTATGACTATCAACTATAATATTATCTGAATTATAGCTAGAAAAAGCACCTGGTTCCATAAATCCTACTCCTGCAAAGGCATAAAAGCTCATAAATTTTCCATCATATTTATAATTATTCTTAATATTGCCATAATCATCAAATGGTAAAACTGTATTTACTGTATAAGCCCAATAAGGAGAGCTTGATGATGATGTTACAACATCACAATCATAGATAAACCATACTGCGTCAATTGCCCCATCATTATTAGAATCAAATTGAGTATAATCAATTTCAGAATCATAAGCTTTTAATATTTCCTGTCCCATTTGTTCTACAGGATCATAACTTAAATAGCCATACGCATAATTTCGATATAAATTAGCTAAGGTATTTACAGTATATTTAGAATCACTATACCATTTATCTACTACAGTAATATCTAAATTACATAAACCACCTGAGGCTTTATAATAATAGCTTTTTACACTTTCAAAGCCTGTAGTAATATTATCTCCATTAAAGGCAATATTTATGTTTTTTAAATATTCATCATGGTATTTTTCTTTACTATTATCAAGAGAAACAGGTACTACTAATATTTTAGGATTATTATTATCAGTACTTAAAGATGGTAATACATATGATTTACAAAGTTTTCCATTTAAGGCATCTAAATAATAGGTATTATCAAAATCAATCTTATTCATTTGAATATCATTATTAGTATTTCCTTCATATTCAATAGTTATATTTTTTATAGAGGCAAGGGAATTTTTCTTTGATGGGACAACTAAATAAAATTCATCAATATTATCACTAAAGCTATATTCACTAAATCCATAGCTAGTCATAGATTCATTATCTATATATAAAGATAAATTATTTGAATCACCGTAATTAATTGTAATTTTCTTAAAATATATACCCTCATGAGCTATAAATCTAAGATTACCACTTCTTTCTAGATTTAAGATACTATTATTAAATGATGTAGAATAGTTACCATTAGTATTAATAATATCAATTAAATTATTATTAATTATATTAGAGATATTTTGATCATTATTTAAATCTCCAATTTTATTATATTTAGTAAAATCAAGCTCCATTGATAGAATCTTATTTTCTATTGTTGTAGTTGTAGAAATAGATGGGATAGATGTAGGAGTACTAGTAGCTATTGTAGTAATATTAGTTGTAGGAGTACTAGTAGCTATCGTAGTAGATTTATTATCAGAAGTTCTATTTTTTATATTTAGATTACAGCTAGCTAAAGCTAGTAATCCTAATGGTAACAAAAGTAATTTAATTTTATTTTTCATAATAACCTCATTCTTTAAAAAATATGTTAAAATAAAAATTATTTTAACATACTTAATTTCAAATAAATGGATAAATGATAAGAATAATAATTTGTTATTTCATTTAATAATAAATCAAAATCACAATCATTATATTCATCAATATTCTTTTTTTGATAATAATACTCAATCCAATATGGTAATAATTTATTATTATGACTACTACAATTATTACATAGCGCTCCACCTAGCCTAGGTACAAAATCAATTAAATTATTACTTCCACATCTAACACATTTTTTCAATTCAGGATTAACACCAAATGCATATAACATTTTTATTAAAAAAATAGATAATATTTTTTTTTCATTATAATCCTTAAGATAGCTTATATAATTCTTAGCTAATCTAAAGATTCTATCATGAATAGAATCATTAGGTATATGTCTTAATACTTCTAATATTATTGATAAGCTTGTAAGCTTTTTAATATCTAATGTTAAAGAGAATACGCCTTCTATAAGATGATATTCAACTAAAGTAGGTAATTCCTTATCTGTCATAACAAAGGAAACTATGTTTCCTGTAGTTATAAAGGCAAGCTCACCATTTTTTATTTTTTTAGCTTGAAGAGCCTTTACACTTATACATCCTATAGGAGTATATAAATAGACTATCTTTGATGTTTCCTTATAATCAATTGAGGATAAGACAATTCCCTCAATTTCATTATTCATTATAAGGCTTCCTCACTATAGCCTAAGGCTCTAAGATCATTTGGTCTATCCTTCCAATCCTTTTTAACCTTTACCCAAAGGTCTAAATGGATTTTTTTTAAGTTTAATAAATGTCTTATATCAGGAATAGATTTTTCCTTAATCATCTTTATCATATCACCATTATGGCCGATAATAATCTTCTTTTGGCTATCACGTTCAACATAGATTGTAGCGTAGATATCTAAATAATTAGGATTATCCTCATTATTCTTCATTAAATCTACAGTTACCGCAATACTATGAGGGATCTCCTCTTTTGTAGCATTTAAGATTTTTTCTCTTATTAGCTCACTGATTAAAAATCTCTCATTATGATCAGATATCATATCATCAGGATAGAATTTAGGTCCAAATGGTAAAATACTTCTAATTGCGTCAAACAGCTTATCCATATTTTTATTCTCTAATACTGAAATAGGGAATATTCCAGCAAAGGGATATAAATTCATATATTTAGATATTGTTAAATCAATATCATTAAATTTCTTTAATTGATCAACCTTATTAATAACTAAAAATACTGGAATTCTAACCTTTTTTAAATTCTCAAGGATAATTTCATCACCCTTTAATACCTCCTTAACAGGAGTAGTCATAAATATAACCGCATCAACTCCAGAAACTGATTCATAAGAAGCATTAACCATTCTTCTTTGAAGCTCAGTTGAAGGCTTATGAATACCTGGAGTATCAGTAAAGGCTATTTGATATTCATCTGTTGTTACAATACCTAATATTTTATTTCTTGTTGTTTGAGGCTTATCACTCATAATTGCGACCTTTTTACCAACAACAGTATTTAAAAATGTTGATTTACCAACATTTGGTCTACCAATTATTGCAACAAAACCTGATTTATAAGTATCAAATTGCATTATAAATCCTCCTCAGTAAAAGCGTAAGGCATTAAATCCTTAACTAAATATTCCTTATAATCATAATTTAAATTAGCTAAAATAACAGGGGTATTTAAACCAATAAGCTCACACATTACCTGTCTACAGGCTCCACATGGGGAAATAGGTCCTTCTGTTTGTCCTACTACAGACATACATACTACATCATTTTTACTATAGCCCTCACTTACCATTTTAAACATAGCTGTTCTTTCAGCACAATTTGCTAAACCATAAGATGCATTTTCTATATTACAACCTCTAATTACTTTACCATCCTTAAGTAATATAGCCGCTCCAACCTTAAATTTAGAATAAGGTGAATAAGAATTTTTTCTTCCTTCAATCGCCTCATCTATCATTTTTATAATTAAATCCTTTTCCATTAACGTAATATTCCAGCTCTTTCTAATATTTCATCCTGCTTCTTAAACATGATTTCTTCTTCTTCCTTAGTTTGATGATCAAATCCACATAAATGAAGATAACCATGAACTGCTAAAAATGAAAATTCACGAATATCAGAATGTCCATATTCCTTGGCCTGCTCATGGGCTCTTTTAACGCAAATAAAGATATCTCCTAGTTCTAGTTCTAGTTCATTATTAGGGTCATCACAATTAGCAAATGAAATAACATCAGTTACTCTATCAATATGTCTAAATTCTCTATTTAATCTTTGGATTTCCTCTTCATCAACAAAGATTAAATTAAATTCCTTCTTTAAATTAATATCCCTAAAAATACCCTTTATTACCTTTTCATAGGGTTTAACATTTTCTTCTGTTTCATTAAAAAAATTTACCTTCATACATTAACCTCACTAGCCTTTATAAATGCGGCAAGCTGCTTATCTTCTCTTTCCTTTAAATTTCCGAATATAGCCATATTCTCCATCATCAATTTTACAATTTTCTCTAATGTAGATGATTGTGAATAATCAGCAACACAAACATAATTGATTCTGTTATCCGCAACAAGCTGACTAACCTTTTCCTTACATCCAGATGGATACAACGCAATAGCCTTTCCACCCTTTTCTCTAATTAGCTTCATACAAGGAATATCAGTTAATCCATCGCCAATATAAATCATATTCTTATATTCAATTCTTCTTTCAGTCATATGCTTATTTAAGCTATTATCATCTCTTACATCTAATATCCCCTTAGATATTCTAAAAATATATTGAGTCTTTTGAGTATAATTAATACTCATTGCCGGCCATATAGCTTCTTTTGTAACATCATCATATAAAAAGCTACAGCCATAAACCTTTTTAAAATACTTATGAATATCAGTACCCTCAATAATCTCAGTAATACCACTAGAGATTATATAATGCTCAACATTAACTCCAATAGATTGAGCATATAAATTGATTCTTTCAAACCAGGTTTGAACTCCTCTATATAAAGTAATATTTTTTCCACATTTATTTAAATATTCTCTTGTAAGCTTAATATCCTTTTCCTTACACTTCTTAACCATCATATACATATAGGCTAGTATTCTATCCATTTCATGTAAATTAGTTAATACTCCTGTATTACCCCAAAATTCATTAGGAGTAATACCTAAATTTTTAATAAAATCAAACTCCTGCATATCAGTAGTTGATAGAGTCTTATCAAAGTCATATATTAAAGCTATTGTCGTTTTAGCCATTATAACACCTCTATTCATTATAAGAGATTAATGATAAATTCCTATTTAATCTTCTTAATTCCTTTAATGTATAATTAAACATTTCATTATAGAACTTATAATTCTCTTCATTATTAATAAATGAATCCTTTAACGCTATTGCTTCTTCCTTAGTTATAGGTTCATTATTATCATTTACTAAATCTATTTTATACTTATTAGCTAATTCATCTATCTCGAGCTTACTCTTTTCCTTTAAATAATTCTCGAATTCTTCAGTATCAAAGGCTAGGCTTAATAATGAATCAAAATCAGAAAGAGTTTTATAAATATCATCTAAATAGCTATTAAAATCATTATTATTCTCTTCGATATTATAATAATCATCATCTTTAAAGCTATTAAATATTTTATATAAATAAATATAATATGGGCAACCAGCTAATTGAGAAATAAAGCCATCAATAATATTTCTTTTCTTTTTAGTAATAATATCTAATATATTTAAATAGCTTTCATGCTTAATAATTTTATTTCTATCCTGAGATTCATATTTACCCAATAAATCATCAAATAGTTCAAATGAGAATTGCTTCTTTAAACTTCCTGTACCATAGCACTCTAGATTACAGGTTGTTGAAATGAAATAATAATAAATATCATTATTAGTAAAGGTATCAATATTATTTATTACAAGATCAGCAGATTCTAAATATAATGTTTTAACTAAAAATGAAGAAATAAATTGTCCTTTAGTATAAATATTAAATTTTAATATTATATAATCAGAATCACTTTCTAGATAATTACCTATTAGAGTTTTAGATTCACTTGAAAGCTCAATAGTAATATCCTCTAAAGGCTTTCTATTATATAAAGCAATTAATATTTCATCTCTATCAAATAAAATAGGAATATCTAAATCTCTTAAGCTTAATTCACCATTTTCAACATACTCAAATTGAGAATCAATATATTTACTTCTACCATTGATATATTCATTAGTTAAAGATTCCTTATCACCTAATAAAATAGATGGTAATACAGCACATTTATTATTAGTTTTATATTTAGGCTTTTTTAAGTTACTATGATTAACAAAATCCTCAATTGATTTGCGAATAGGTGTACCTAAAAAAGCATTACTACCTATATTTCTAATTGACTTTGGTAATTCAATTGATTCAATTGGAGATGAAATAAAAGCCCAATCCTCAATTGTTTCTACTCCTTCATTAAGCTCAACATTCTTTAGCTTATTACAAGATGAAAAAGCATAAGCTCCTATTACCTTTACAGTACCAGGTATTTCAACAGACTGAATTACATTATTATTAGAAAAAGCATTATCTTTTATTTGACATACCTGTTTTCCATCTATCGAAGATGGAATAATTATATTTATTTCATCCTTAGTAGCACCAGTAATTACTACCATATTCTCTAAAACATCATATTGAAGCATAAAAGTCCTCCTAATAGCAATAAAATCTTTCTTTAATTTTACTATTTTTTTTCATTATTTTCAATATTTTCACACTACAAGATAAACTATAATCCCTTGTTTTTTAATAAATATTAAAATAATGATTATATTATTTAATAATTAATAAAATAAATTATAAATATTTAACTTTTTCTTAATAAATTTACCTAATAAATTATTTATTTTATTAGAAAACGTAGTATAATGATTATAAATGTGAGGTAAATATGAAGAAAATAATAAGAATTTTTCTATCAGTAATTCTACTGCTATCATTTTCTAGTTGTTCATTACCAGGTGGTAATTTTAATAGCCTAAACAAAAATTCAAGTGATACATTAAGTTTTAATGTAATTAATGAACTAGAGGAGGTAACCTCCCTAGCCCACATAAGAATAACTCAGGTTGAAGATAACTTCTTTGAAAGTCAAGATGTATCTTTAGGAAGTGGAGTTATTATTAATGAAGATCAAAACTATTATTATGCATTAACAAATAATCATGTTATTTATACTGAAAAAAGAAATGTAAGCTATAGAATAACTGATGCGTATATGAATAGCTATACTGGTACAGTTTTAAAAAATGATAAAAATTATGATTTAGCATATATTAAATTCTCTAAAAATACTAAATATAGCCTTAAAGTATTAGAATTAGCTACTTCTGTAAAGGCTAATGATATTTGTATTGCTCTAGGAGAACCACTAGGACAAAGTAGAGTATTTACAGTAGGAAGAATAATTGGACGCGAAGTATTCACTCCAATTGATACTGTAGATGCGTTAAAAAAATCAAATGTTACATTTAGTGTGTATAAGCATTCGGCAGAAATTAATAATGGTTCTTCTGGTGGAGCATTAATTAATACTGATTTAAAGCTAGTTGGCATTAATTTTGCTTCAAAAGTAAAAGAAGATACAAATGAATTTGTTGCCTCATTTGCTATACCTATAGATAAAGCAATTGAATTTATTAATAAGAGTTATTCTACATCTATATAATAGAAACATAATAGAAACTTTTTTTAAAAAAATTATAATACCCTTCATTCATAATTAATAAATAAGATTTGAAGGGTTTTTATTTTGTATTTTTAATAAAAAATCACATTTTAGATATATGATTCAAGTTATAACAAAAAAAGCCTATCGAAATAATAGGCTTCGTAAATACTAAAATATTATTATAATGCTTCAACAACCTCTATTGATAATGCAGTTATATTTGAAATTTCTTCATTAGTTAATCCTTTTTGTTTAAGAATTTTAGCAGATTTAATTAAAGACTCATTATTCTTAGCTAGAGCTTCATCTTTTTCTGCTAGTGCTTCATCTTTCTTAGCTATCAGTTCATTATTCTTAGCTAGTGCTTCATCCTTCTTAGCTAATGCTTCATTATTTTTAGCTATTACTTCATCTTTTTCTGCTAGTGCTTCACTCATCGCTATATTCTCATTTTTTATTTGATCTAAGGTTGCATTCTTAGCTTTCAATTCAGC
>CAKQBG010000033.1 GCA_934216145.1 uncultured Anaeroplasma sp. | reverse complement strand
GGGTCTCTTTCCAGATTTTAAACTGGTTTGAAACCCCATTTTTGTTTATCTAGGACTGATTATTTCTTCACAGCCCCAATAAAATTAATTACTTATTTTTATTGTCAGAATTATAATAGTTATAATACTTAGAATCAGACTTCTCAAAATAAGCCTTTGTTATTACTATACCAATAATTTCATTACCTAAACGCTTAATTGAAGCGATAGAATCTTGAACATCCTTTTTCTTTGCTTGATTAATAGCTATATTATAAACAACACCATCAGCAAGTTTAGCAGCAATTAATGAATCAGATGCTGCCATAACTGGAGCTGTATCTAATAATACATAATCATATTCATTTCTTAATTCGTTAACTAATTCCTTTAGCTTGTTAGCTTCAATAACAGCAAGTGGATTAATTACATTACTTCCGACAGTAATAACATCAACACCACTTTCAGTGTGCTTAATTAATTCTTCTTTTGTTATAGCGTCTTGAATATATTCAACTAATCCATTTTCTTTAGATACTTTAAATACTTTATGAACAACTGGCTTTCTAACATCTAAATCAACTACGCAAACCTTTTTATTGTTTAAAGCTAATGAATAAGCAAAATTACAACAAATTGTAGATTTTAATTCATCCATTACTGTAGATGTAACTAATAATACCTTATAAGGGTTTTCTAGCTTTAAATATTTAATATTTGTAGCAAGCTTATTGTAAGGTTCTACTACTGCAATTTCATTTTTAATTAGTGTAGTTGATGAATCTTGATTCTTTTCTTTAGATTTATCATTCTCAAAAACACCAATTATTTTTTCATTAATTGAATTTTCGATTTCCTTCTTATCTTTATACTTGTTACTTAATAATTCTTTAACACATACAACAACAAATGCTAAAACAAAACCAATAACTAAAGATACAATTAAATATAAAGTCTTATTAGGTGAATTATATACACCATCTTTAGCTACAGATGCTTGACTTACTGTAATTCTAAAATTCTTAATTGCTTCATTATTTTCAATTTCATTTGATAAGCTTTTATAAATTTCATTTGTAAGCTTACCAGCAGTAACAGAGTTAGTGTTTGTTACACTAATATAGAACATATATTTTGTTGTAGAAGTTGATGTACTAACCATTTTCTTTAAGTTATCAACCTTTAAGTTATTCTTTTCGGCAACAGGCTCTAATACTATATCCTCTTCTGTAAATGCAGCAACAGTTTCAATTATCTTTAATGAATTTGTATAATCGACATTTTGATCTGTTGATGAGCTTTCATTATCAATAGCAACGATAACAGAAGTTGTAGACTTATATGTAGGCTTAACAATAGCTAATGTGTAAACAGTACCTATAATAAAAACTACAACAGTAATAATTGCAACAAGAATAATATTCTTCTTAAGAATTCTTACTAAATCATCCAAGGTGATTGAAGATTCTTGGTTTTGTTGATTATTTTCCATAGATTTCCCTCATTTTTTATTTTATAAATTTTTTTATGAAACAAATAGTCTCTATGTGAATTCTATCATAATAGTTATCAATAATCAAGAAGTAATTCGAAATATGCATAAATTACATCTTTATATTTAGTTTTTTAGAATAAACTGTTACAGTTATCTATTATTTGTTCTATTTCTCTTCTATTTTCTATCATTGGTAAATCTAAAGGGGTACGATAATTAGGCTTAATTAATCCCATACAATACATAAAATATTTCATGGAAATAGGCGATACTTCTTTATTTAATACCTTAATTAAAGGCATTAATGAATAGTAAACCTTCTCACATCTATTATCACAAATATATTTACATTCCTTCGCATAATAATTACCAATTACACTAATCCAGCCATCAAAACCTAGTTTTAAGGCTATAATAGCAGTAGAATCATCTCCAGTATATAAATAGAAATTATCCTTTTTAATACCAACTAGACTATTAATATATTCTATATCACCAGATGCATCTTTTATTCCAATTATATTATTATGATAGCTTAATGCTTCAACTATAGATAAAGGTATTTCAAATCCACACCTTTTAGGAACATTATATAAAATAATTGGATGCTTTAGCCTATCAGCTAAATAAGTGAAATATTTAAGTAATCCTGATATATTACTTTTAGTATAGTAAGGACCTATAACTAAATATCCTTCTATTTCTATATCATTATATAATTCCGCTAATTCTAATACCTCTTCTCTTATATTACTAATTAATCCAATAATTAGTTTTATTTTACCATTTAAATAATTTGATACATATTTAACTAATTCCCTTTTTTCATTCTTAGATAAAGCTAGGGATTCTTGAGTTGTTCCCATTAGTAATAATGAGTCTGTTTTATCCTTTAAATGAATATCTAATAATTTATCAATTGCCTCATAATCAATTTCTTTATCATCCTTAAAAGGAGTTATTAACGCAACAATACTTCCTTTAACCATATAATCACCATTTTATTATATGTCAAATAAAGAAAAAATAAGCATACAAAAAAGGACCATCACTGGTCCTTAATTGTCTTATGCTTTAACAACGTTCTTAGCTAATTGTCCTCTTTCGCCTTCTTCAACGTCAAAGGTAACCTCTTGTCCTTCTTCTAAAGACTTATATCCATCTTGTACGATTGCACTAAAATGAACAAATACATCTTTACCTTCTTCAGAGACAATGAAGCCATAACCCTTTTCAGCGTTAAACCACTTTACTTTTCCCTTCATGAATAAAGTACTCCTTTCAAACCAAACCATTTAATAGAAAAAATTTCTATTACAAATATTATAAACTATTTTAAGTCAATTAACAAGAGAAATAAATTATTTTTTTTAATTTTATGAAAATTTTTTTAATTTTTTATTCTTTTTTTCGAATTTTCTTTATTGAAATCATTTGTTTTTATAATAAAATTATACAAATGAAGAACAGATTAAATTTTATTATATAGGATTTTTGATATATTATTAATTTATTATTATTTATTGTTTGTGTTTATTTTATATAATAATAGCTATTTTTTTCTAATAATTCTTTTTTTAATTCTATAAATGAATTATAATATTAAAAAAGAAAGGAATTAATTATGAAAGATAAAATTTTAGAATATTTTTTGAAATATGTTAAGATTGATACAATGTCTAGTGAAGAGACAAATACTACTCCTTCTACTGAAAAGCAATATAATCTTGCGAAAGTATTAAAAGAAGATTTAATCGAATTAGGATTAGAGAATGTTGAAATATTAGAACATTGTTTCGTAAGAGGAGAATTAAAAAGTAATTGTGGAAGTGATTTAAATATAGGGTTCATAGCTCATATGGATACTATACCAGGATTTAGTGGTACTAATGTAAAGCCTAATGTAATTGAAAAATATGATGGTAGTGATATAAAGCTTAACGGTATATCACTTACAACTACTCAGTTCCCATTTTTAAATAAATTAATAGGTAAAACATTAATTACTACTGATGGTACAACAGTATTAGGTGCTGATGATAAAGCCGGTATCGCAGATATAATGGGAATGCTACTATATTTCAAAGAAAATCCTGATGTACATCATGTTAATATTCATATTGAATTTACACCTGATGAGGAAATAGGTACTGGAGTATTATCATTTGATGTTAAGGATTTCAATTGTGATTTTGCTTATACTGTTGATGGTGGCAATTATAATGAGATCAATTACGAGAACTTTAATGCTGCATCAGTTGTAGTTAAGGTTCATGGACTTGATATTCACCCTGGTAGCGCTAAAAATCAAATGAAAAACGCATCATTAATAGCTATGGAGTTTAATTCTTTATTACCTGTCAATGAAAGACCTGAATATACAGATATGTATGATGGTTTCAATCATTTATGTGATATGAATGGTAGTGTTGGTGAAGCAAAACTTGAATATATAATAAGAAATCATAATAAGCAGATTTTAGAAAAACAAAAAGATGATTTTATAAATGCAATGGTATTTTTAAATCATAAATATGGTAAAAACACTGTTGAAGTTTCAATATATGATAGTTACTCTAATATGAAAGATTTAATTCTTAAAAATCCTCAATGTTTAACTAGAGCTAAAGAAAGAATGGCAAGACTAGGTATCACTCCAACAGAAACACCAATTAGAGGTGGTACTGATGGTGCTAGATTAACATTTATGGGTCTACCAACACCTAATCTAGGTACAGGTGGATATAACTGTCATGGTCCATATGAATGTGCATGCTTAGAGGAAATGGAATTAGTAACAAAGGTATTAATAGAAATAGCTAAAAAATAAAAGGATGCGAATAAGGCGAACTCTTAAAATTGGACTTTGTATTAATTAAATAGATTGTACAGGATTAAAGGATTGATGTCTATACATTGTAGGCGTTAATCCTTTTAATTTTGTAGTAATTCTTTTATTATTGTAATATTCCATATTTCTATATCGCTTGTTTAAGCTCATCTAATGATTTAAGCTCATATTTTGTCCATAAAACATTTCATTTTTCATAGTATCAAAGAATATTTCAATTACACAATTATCATAACAGTTACCATTTCTAGGCATACTCTATCTAATTCCTTTTTAAAATTATCTTTCTCTATATTGTTTCATTTGATATTGCCATTCTTGATCAAAATGGAATACTAATCCATCTAAATTTTTATGTTTTTTAAATGTTATATTCAATATATCTTGGATCTATTTAAAATTAGGTGAACGGGATATTACATAGAATACAATTTCTCTACTATGGACATCTATAATAAGTGATAAATAAAGCTTACCAAGAGCTATATGAAATTTTGATATATCAGTACTCCAAATTTGATTTAATGCTAAAGTATTAAAGTTTCTTTCATAATGTGTCTTGTTATTTTCTTTATTTACAATTTTTTCATTCCCATATGTAGACGGCATCCCTTAACATCAAGGTCTATAGATTTAGGTTTTGTTTTAACATAATTGTTTTCATTTTCTTTGACCTTCCTTGTTTTGTAGTAAAGCCATTATACCGTAATTCTTGATATTTTTAACCCATGAAATATCATTCCCAAATCAACTCTTAACTCAACTGCTATTTCAGTCTTAAATTCACCTTTTAATACTCTATTAACTATTTCAAATTTAAAATCCAGTGTATATTTTTTGTTTTGGTCCTTTAGGGTTAAATGAATCTATACCAGGTTCTCTATATTGACGTTCTATTCTATTAATAGTAGCTCTACCTATATTAAATTTTTCCATTATCATCGAAACAGAATAGCTATCCTCATATAATTTAATAATTTCTAATTTGTCTTCTAACTTTAATTTCATAATAAAAACCCCTTAAGTCTTTCTAGTATTTTCTACTAGTCCAACTTAAGGGGTTCACTATATTCATTAATGAGGCCTATATTTAGTTTTATTATTCTACTATTAATGCGTATAAATCTAGACTTTTACCCCTAGTAACTTTGTGTTCACCTGCTTCAAGTTCTACAATTACTACACCATTATCGTCAGAAGTATAAGTTTTACCATCAATCTTAATAGTACCAGGTATTGATAATACTAATGTAACCTTACATTTACCAGTTGTTTTAAATGTGATATATGTTGAAGATTCAATCTTTAATGCTGTTGTATAATCTACACCATCATATGTTACCTTATGTGGTTTACCTTGTAGCTTACCGCTTACTGTAAAGTATGAATTATCACCTGATGCACCTGTATTAAATGTTAATACTTGTCTTTGATTTAATAATTCAGTTAATTTAGAATCACAATCTACTAATTTTTGATAATTAGTAATACCTGTTTTATTCTCTAGAGAATTATATAAATTCTTTGCTAAAGTAATAGTTTCTTGATTTGAAGTAGTTACATTAGAAGCTTCTGGTAATGAAGAAATTAATAAATTAGTATATTCTACCATTAATTCTTCATATTTAGCTTTGTTAGTAACTTGAGACTTTAATGTATCAGATAATTTATTATATTCAGTATAAATATTATTATATCCTTCTAATGTATTTGCTCCATTATTAATTAAAGTAATTACATTATTAACTGATACTAAATTATTATAAGCTTCTTCTTTAGCTACTAATGTATTATAGTTAGTTACTAATGCCTTATCTGAATCATCTAATTGATTATAAGCATTTCTAGCATTTTCTATTAATGCTTTACTATCAAGTGTTACATCACCTATTTCATTAATTGCCTTTATACATGCATCTACTGCATATGTCTTAAAGTTATTTTCTGCTTCTACTAATACATTGTAATTAGATATTTCAACATCTGCTATAGCTAATAATGCATCATATTCAGTTCTAGCCTTAGTAATCTTTGAACCACTTTCATTTGTTACAGCACCAATATCAGAAATTAATCCTTCAACATAAGCTTTTCCTAAAGATAAATATTCATTATATTTAGCTTCAACAGTTGAATATGGAGTAGTTACTTGATCTCTAACATCGACTGGAATATTATTATAAGCATTTATTGCTGCTTTGATTAATGATAAGCAATCACCAGTATAAGTAATAACTGATGGAAGCTTACTACAAGCTAAAGCATAATCATCTAATAATTCTTTATTAAATTCTTCACTATTATACTTTGTTAACGTAAATTCATTTACAGTTGTTTCTTTTGTATTACTTCCTGTACCTTCAATATAAATAGAAGATAATACAACGTATACACCTGGCTTTAATACTACTGAACCAGATCCAGATAATACAACCTCACCAGTTTCATTATTAACTACATATCCATCTTTATAAGCACCAGATGAGCTAGTCATTGATATTGTTAATATTGCTGCTGAATCTAATTTGAATGTCATTCCAGCACCCTTAAATTTAACTGATGATGATGTTATACCAGATATTCCACTATAATAAATACCATTATATAATCCATCTGATTTAGATGTTGGATAGCTAATTACATATGGATTAGATAAATCTATTGAATCAGATACATCTACATATGATAATTTATAATCATTTGTGATTTGAGTCTTTTTAGCATTTGTTCTATATTTAGAACCACTTTGCTGTAAGCAAATCTTTCTAGCTTCAGTTGCACTTGTCAAATAACAATCAGATTTTTTATTTGCTGAATCATAATAGAATAGATTAGGATTTGTATCAAAGTTAGCATAGCTAATATCTTTATATTGTGTATTACAAGTTACCTTTGATTCTCTATCATTGGTAATAACTGAATCAACATTGAATTTAGAGAAAGATGCAAGCATAACATTATTATACATTTTTACTGCACAGCCACTACCAACTGAATCGATTATATTCTTTGCACCTTGATAATAATTTCCTTCTGCAAATAAATAACCATCGGCTCTAATATCAGATACATAGCTTGCGTTATCTCCACCTAATATATAATTATTATAGAAGTGAACATTAGCTTGTCTTAATAGTGGAACACGAGAACCACAATTATACCAAATATTATGATGATATGTTAAATTATATTGAAGTGATGAATCAGATGAACCAATTAGATTTGTCTTATGACATCCTTCAAAATAATTATACGAACAAGTAAAATATTGTCCACGCTTAAAGTCACAAGATCCATCACCTTCTGACTTATCAGATTCAGCTGCATTTGCAATACTTGGAGCTAAGAAGGTATTATGATGTACCCAACATCTTTCAACACTAGCTGTAATAGTTTTTGTTGATGTTTCCTGTTGTCCTTCCATACCGATTGCATCCTCAGGAGTATTCATAAATGTTAAATTTCTAACCTCAAAGTTTTTAGCTAATTCTGGCGAACCTGCTTCACAGATCAAATGGAAGCCCCAACCATCAATAATGGCATCATCACCTATACCCTCAAGAGTTAAATTCTTAGCTGATTTCATACGGGCCATATGTCCATTATCACCTAATGTTCCACCATAGTCAGCTAGCTTATTATTAGCTGATGTTTTTGTACCATCAGAATTTACTGTATTATTATTTGCATATGCTGTTAAACCTTCAATTAAGCTTCCCTTAGAAGCATCAAAAGTACCTTGTTTATATAATCCTGAATCAGATACACAGCCAACAAATCTGATTACTAATGGGATATTAGCTTCTGCTAAATCCTTTAGTATTCCTTGATTTGTATTGGCTTTAGCATAATATGATTTTCCTTGATCAACCTTTTTACATTGATCTAAATGTCCTACATCAGTAGAAGCTTGACCTACTGAATTTAAAATATTACCAATTCCTGTAACAGTTTTACCACCATAGTTTAATGTTACTGTATTCTTAGTTTCATCTGTTACATAAAGAATAATTGCGTTATTCTTTAATGTACCATCAGAATTATAAGCACCTACTCCTTCACTATATTTGAAATGAGCATATCCTGAACGATCATAAGCTACAACATCAAGCTTAGCTGTAGAACCAGTATTCTTATCTTCAATATTATTAATAACAGGTTTAACCTCTAATGTATATTTTGAAGCTTCAAGACCAATAAAATCAGCTCTAACTAATTTATCACTGATATTTCTACAATATACAACACTAGAATCAACTAAAGTTCTAGTCTTGAATTGACCTCCAGTTAAATAGAAATTATACCCTGTAGCGTTATCTACACTATTAAATTCAACATAAGCTGATTCATATTCTCCCAATACTGATGTAAACTTTACAGTTGTTTCAGTTCCAACATTTCCACCACCAGAAGGTAATTCGGGATCCTTCTCTGTAGTACTGCTAGTAGGTGTTGAAGTAGATGTTGATGTACTTGGAACACTTGTTGGAGTACTAGTTGGAGTTGATGTAGGCTTACTAGTTGGTGTACTTGTTGCACTACTAGATGGAATTAGAGTACTACTTGCTGCACTTGTAGCACTATTAGATGAATTTACTGGAGTAGTAGTTTGACTACTAGTCGAAGTATTACCTGAACTACTTCCACCTGTATTAAGCTTACATGAAGCAAGTGAAAGCATTGAAATAGCTGCAAAAGCTATTAAACTAACTTTTTTTATTTTCATTTTTTCTCCCTTCCACGTGTAAAAGCACTTACCGAAAACGCTTTACATTATAACATAATAAAATAATTCTAACAATAGTTAAAATAAAATTAATCAAATTTAATACATAATTGTCATAAATAAAAAAAATGACCCTCATTTAATTTGAGAGTCTTTATACTATATTTAGTTATTAATTCATTTATTAATCTAAAACTTATAACATATTAAAAATGATATATTAATTCATATAAAACTCTTTTTATAGCTTATATCAAAACAATGTTAAATCTTTATTTTTTTTATATTTTTATTGTATCTTAAAATTTAACCTAATATAAACACTAGTACCCTTATCTAATTCAGAATCAATATTAATAGAACCACCTAAACAATCTATTAACCCCTTTGTAATACACATACCCAATCCAGTACCCTCTATTTTAAAATTAGTAGTTGAATTAGCTCTAGTAAAAGGATCATATATTATCTTTAAATAATCCTTACTCATACCAATACCAGAATCAATAATAGAAAATTGATATGTAGTATTAGATAAAGTACTATCTATTTCTTCTATTACTATTTTGATAATACCATTATTTTTATTATATTTAATTGCATTGCTAATAACATTAATTAAAATTTGTTTTAATTTTAAAACATCACATAGAAAATCAGAATTAACAATATTCTTATATTTTACCTCAGTATTAAGATTCATATTATTAGCTTGTTCTTTAACCATATTAGATATATCACTAATTAGGCCATAAATATTACATTTCTCTATATTTAAAGAAATACCTCCTCTTTCAATTCTAGTTAAATCTAATACATTATTTATTAAATTCAATAAATGATCACTAGCTAATGATATCTTCTTTAAATAATCTAAAACTCTATCATTATCATCTATATGACTAATAGCCAAATCAGAATAACCAATTATCGCATTCATTGGTGTTCTCATATCATGACTGATACTAGATAAAAAGTTAGATTTAGCCAAATTAGCCTTTTTAGCCTCTTCTAAAGCATTAATTAATATCTCTGTCCTTTTCTTATCTTCAAGCACCTCAAAATCAATATTTTTAAAGCCAATAATAATAGATTTAGTTGTTTCAAGCTTACCTAACGCTACAGCCTTCATTTGAATCCATTCACTATTTTTAAATCTTAAATAAAGTCTTTCAAAGAATAAGCTTTCCTTATTAAAATAATTCATAGAATAATCTAAATTAAATATACTTAAATCTATCTCATCAATACTTGATTCTAATAATGCCTTTTTAATATTATTAACAGTAAAATCTACATTAGATGATAATTCTTTAGCTCTATTTGATAATCTAATAGGATAAATTAATCCTGTTTCTAGATTAGCTACAAATACAGTTTCATAATCTTTAGATAGAGAATCAATAATTTCTAGAGTTCTTTTTCTATTTTCATTTTCTTCAATTAAAGAATCAATATTCCTAATACTAATTATTACCTCCTTAGGAATACCATCTACCTTTTTATTAGCTATAATAGTAGTTAAAAACCATTGATATTTATTCTTTCTAAATCTTTTATATTGCATTTCAATAGAGTCTTTTGTCATAAGCTCAGTTCTTATATTTTCTATAGATAGAAATTTATCAACATTATCATCACCATCTAGTATTTCTCCATTAATAAACTTTTTTTCAATGGCATCAGTATAATTAAAAAATTGTGTACCAGAATAAGGAAATACCTTATATCCACAATTTAATTCAATATCAACATAATATATTTCCTTATATTCTAATAAAGTTCTCTCTAAAGTTCTAGCTATAGTTTTATTAAATTGTTCTTGAATAATCTTTTTTCTTTCCTCTTCTATCCATTCATCTGTTGCGTCTACAACAAAGACAAAATATACATCATAATATTTAGTATGAACTAGATGACCATAATCCTTTATTTTCTTTATATTACCCTTATAGGTTTTAATTTTATATTCAACATAATCTAATTCTTTTTCACTTAATACTTGTTTTTCAATAGACTCGTGTATTTCCTTGATTTTATCAGTCTCATATAAAATACCACTAAATGTATTGTGAGTAGCTTCAACAAATTCAGCATGATTCTCACACTCAAATAAATCTAATAGTTCAGAATTATAATAAATAATCTCTTCATCACCAAATGCTTTATAAATAAAAAAGCCTCCTGGTAATCCTTCTGCAAAATTATTAATAGTATCTATATCTAGAGTTTCTAGTTCAAATTTTTCCATACACAATTCTCCTCGAATATTTATTAATACTATATTATACATCAAAGAATAAGAAAAATGTCGAATTAACTAAAAATAAAATAAAAAGCATTTCTCTTTTTATCAAGAAACGCTAAATATTATATAATTATTGTTCAAATTGGCTATTATATAAGTTCTTATAAAATCCACCTAAAGCCATAAGCTCATCATGTGTACCCTGCTCAATGATATTCCCCTTATTCATTACTAATATTTTATTAGCATTTCTAATAGTTGAAAGTCTATGAGCTATAACGAAGCTTGTTCTACCCCTCATCATATTATTAAATGCCTTTTGAACCATTACCTCAGTACGAGTATCAATATTCGATGTTGCTTCATCTAATATTAGAATATTAGGTAATCTTAGCATTAATCTAGCAATACATAATAATTGCTTTTGACCAATTGAAACACCATCATCATCAGAAATAATAGTATCATAGCCATTAGCCATTTTCATAATAAAATCATGACAATAAGCTTTTTTAGCTGCTTCTATTACCTCTTCTTTTGTTGCGTTTTCCTTTCCATAGGCAATATTATCAAAAACAGTTCCCTTAAATAACCAAGTTTCCTGTAGAACCATTCCTATTTCTTTTCTTAATGAATCTCTAGAATAATCATAAATGCTCTTTCCATCAACTAAGATATCACCATTATTAATATCATAAAATCTCATTAAAAGATTAATCATAGTTGTTTTACCACAGCCTGTAGGACCTACAATTGCGATTAAATCTCCTGGCTTAACATCAATATTTAAGTTTTGAATTAAAGGCTTATCCTCTACATATCTAAAATCAATATTCTTAAATGTAACAGAACCATTCTCAATTTCAAGAGAAGACATATTAGCCTCATTAGGAATTTCCTTTTCATCAATAAATTCAAATACTCTTCTTAAGGAAGCAAAGGAATTAGATAATTCAGTTGCGACACTTGATATTTCATTAAATGGTTTAGTATATTGACTAGCATAGGTTAAGAATGCACTTAAGTTACCAACACCAAAGGCTGTTTCAGTATTAGTAACAATTAGAATTGTACCAAGTGTTGCTACACATGCATAAACTATCGCATTAACAAATCTAGTTGATGGATTAGTTAATGAAGAATTAAATTGAGCCTTAACTCCTACATCATATAATCTTGAATCAATTTCCTTAAATGAAGAAATATTATCCTCTTCTTCACTATAGGCTAATACAACCTTTTGATTACTAATCATTTCATTTAGGAAAGCTCCCATTTCACCCTTTATAGAAGCTTGAGCCTTAAATGTATTAAAGCTTTTCTTAGAAATGAATGACGCAACAAATAATGATAATGGTGTTAATATTATAACAACAAGTCCAATTTGCCATCTAATAATAAGCATCATAACAAGTGTAACAACAATAGTAATAATACCTGTTAAAGCTTGATTAAAGCCTTGAAGTAGGCCTTCAGATACCTGATCAGTATCAGAAATAATTCTAGTTAATGTATCACCAGATAAATGAGAATCTAAGTATGATACAGGAACATTTAATACCTTTTTAAAAGCATCTATTCTTAAATCCTTTACTACCGAATAGGTAATAGTATTTAATAATGCGTTCATTACCCAACCAAAGAAGGCTCCTAAAATAACTAATATAATTAAAGAAATTACATAAGGCATAATTGATGAAATAACAAAATTATCCTTATCAATAAACATATCAATTGCGTTACCTACAAGCTTAGGAGCGTATAAAGTAGCACTAACATATAAAATAGCACATAAGAAGGCAATAATTAACATCCATCTATATTTCTTAGTATAGCCAAGGATTCTTTTAAACATTACAAAATCAGATTGGTTATTTTGCATAATTAGCCTCCTTTAAATCCTGTGAATCACAAATTTCTTTATAAACATCACAGTTATTCTTTAATTCATTATGATTACCAATACCAACTAAATCACCTTGATCTAATACTAATATTAAATCAGCATGCATAATACTAGAGGCTCTTTGCGAAATAATAATAGTAGTTTTATTTAGATCCTTAATCGCATGACGTAAATTAGCTTCTGTTTTAAAATCAAGTGCACTTGATGAATCATCTAATATTAAAATATCAGAATCCTTAATTAACGCTCTAGCAATAGATAATCTTTGTTTTTGACCACCTGATAAATTCTTTCCACCTTGATATAATACTGTATCAAGCTTTTCTTCCATATTATTAACAAATTCTAAGGCTTGAGAATCAGCTAAAGCCTTTAGCATTTCTTCATCACTTGCGTTTTTCTTACCCCACATTAGATTTTTTCTAATAGAACCACTAAATAGAACAGCCTTTTGAGGAACATAAGCTATTTTACTATTAACTACACCCTTTTTATAATCCTTAATATTTCTTCCATAAAAAAGAATATTACCATCAGTTACATCATAAAATCTATTCATTAAGCTAACTAATGTTGATTTACCAGAACCAGTACCACCAATAATACCAACAGTCATTCCTTTATTAATTTTAAATGATGCTTCATGGATAGCATCCTTAGCATTTGGATTATATTTAAATGATACATTTTGAAATTCAAATGGAGTATTTAAATCATTTAATTCTTCTTCATTTCCATAGAAAATAGATGATTTAGTACTAAATACCTCATTAATACGAGTAGCTGATGCTTGAGCCTTTGTAAATATTACAATTAGGTTTGCAACAACCATTACAGCTAGCTGTATTTGTAATAAATAATTATATAGTGCTGTAACATCACCCTGCTTTAATGTACCTAATGAGAAATCATAGCCTGATAGATATAATACTAATATTATTGCAATATTAGTAACAACAAATGTTAAGGGATTTAATAACGCATTAATCTTACCAACACGAACCTGAATATCTCTTAATGAAACATTAGAATCAACAAATCTCTCAAACTCATGTTTTTGTCTTGAAAAGGCTCTAACAACACGGTTACCAGTTAGATTTTCTTTAGTGATAGTAGTAACTGTATCTAAACCATTCTGAGCCTTTTTGTTATTTGGAATTGTGTAGAACATAATTCCAAAGATAATAACAAATAATAATATACCAGTACCAATAAATACTAATCCAGCCTTATAGGAAATAGTAAATGATAAAATAGTTGCACCTATAACTAGGAATGGTGCTCTAACTACTAATCTGATTAGCATAGCTATACTTTGCTGAAGATTATTAATATCAGAGTTCATTCTAGTTAAAAGACTAGAGACACTAAATTGATCTAATTCTCTATATGAAAGAGTATTAATATGAGCATATAGATCATCTCTAAGCTCAGTACCAAAGCCCTGACTACAACGAGATGCAAAGAATTGACATACTAGCGTTGAGCATAAGCCTACAACTGCGAATATTAGTAATATTCCACCCTGCTGTAAAATAAATGATACCTTTTCAGAGTCTGATAAGGCATCATTATTTAAGCCATTATTAATAATTCCAGCAATGACAAATGGAACTAGAAGCTCAAATATTGCTTCTACTAGCTTGAATATTGGTCCTAATATTACATGCATCTTATATTTTTTTAAATATTTCTTATATAATTTAAGCATAAAAAAACCTCCAATTTTCACCAAACGTTTGTATTATAACATATTCTAGTATATACTAAATATATAAAAATATACAATTATCTATACTTTGGAGGTATATATGGAATTAAAAGAATTAGAGTATTTTAAGGTTATAGTTGAAGCAGGCTCAATATTAAAGGCTTCTACTATATTACATATTGCTCAACCACCATTATCAAGAATGGTAAAGAATTTAGAACAAGAGCTAAACACAAAGCTATTTGAAAGAGGAAAAACATTAACACTTCTTCCACCTGGTAAAATTTTATATGAAAAAGCTCTAATGATCTTATCAATGAGAGATGATACTATTAGAGAAATAGAGTTACAAAAAAATGAAGAGAAAATACTAAAAATAGGAATAGTTTCTTCATCTACTAACGTTTTATATAATCATACTATCGAAGAATTTCATAAGGATTATCCTGATATTAAATTAAATATAAGTGAGGCTAATACCTACCAGCTAATGGAGCTATTAAAATCTAGAGGTATTGATCTTGCAATAGTTAGAACTCCTTTTGATACCTCTATATATCATACTCAATTCTTCTATCAGGAGCCTATGATATTATTATCAAAAAACAATATAGCTTCTAATATTGATATTAACTATTTAGATAATAAGCCATTAATAATCTATAGAAGATTTAAAGATATATTAGAATTATTATTTAAAGAAAATAATATTACTCTAAATATTCAAGCCTTAGTAGATGATGCCAAAACAGCTATTCTTTTAGCTAATACTAATTTAGGCTACGCGGTAGTACCAGAAAGTGCTTATTTCTCATTTAGATATCTAAATTTAAAATCTAGTATTATCAACTGTAATGAGCTTAAAACTAATATTGGAGTAATAGATAGAAAGGGAGAACATCTAAAAAAGGAATATGAAATATTTATATCATATTTAAAGAATGTAAAGAAATAAGCTATTAATCAATTTATAACAAAGAAAAAAACATTCCCAAAGGAATGTAATTTAAAACTTCTTATTTTGATTATAATTCCATCTTCTTTTAACTTTAGAAGGATCATAGATAAATTGATAGCTTTTTCTTTCATCAATCAATTTCTTTAATCTTCCCTGATTTGCTAAAAATTCAAATGAACGTTGATATTGCTTATTAACATATAATAAGCCGAATTTCTCATATGCAGGTAGCTTTTCATAATTTATCCCCTTATTCTTTAATAACTCTATTATTTTTTTTGAATTATCTAAAGAATAATTATTTAAATTAGAATTTCTCAAATATACTAAATTACTAGATATTGCAAATGCTTGTCTAGCGATAAAATATTTCAATACTGCATCACTATCTGGCAATTCAATAATTCTAGCATCAAAGGCTCTTAAGCTATTAGAAAGCTCAAGTTTATTTTTCCTTGCAGCTAAATAAAAGGCTGCAGTTATTTTAGAAGAATAAATAGATAATAGCTTTTCTCCTCTTCCTTTAAATCTAGTATAAGCACTTTTTTCTAATAAAATAGAAATCTCATCACTATAGGAATAAGCAAAATAAATATCAGTTTCACTTTTCATAAAAATAGCTACAGTATCCTTCATAGTTTGCAAGAAAGCCTGCTTACTATCATAATTAGCCATAAAAGCCCTAGTCATTCCAACGCCATCAAATCTAAGAACACAAATTTTATTAATATCTAATACAAAATTATACTTATCCTCATATTTTTTTATATCATTATTCATTTGTTCTGCCATAGCATGTGAATAAAACATCATAAATAAAATCACTCCAAAACATTTTCATTATACCATAATAAAAGCTATTATGTTAGATTTTTTTTATTTTTATGATTTTTTGTTAAATTATGTCGATATGGCTTATTTTATTGAAATAAATTTTGATATTTCTTATTTTTTGACATTCTTAAAATAAATATTAATGATAATATAAGACATATTGTACCTGATAAAAAGTTTGAGGCAAACATCGCAACTCCACAAGCCTCATAATTCATTTTTACTGCATACATAAGTAATAATAAAACTGGAATTCTAAAGGCAAATAATGTTGACATTGATAAAGCCATTGTAATTTTAGTTTTTCCAAAACCATAAAAAACTGCCATTCCTACTCCATTTAAACCCATAAATATAATATCCATACATTCCCATTTAAAGATATTAACTATCTTCTCTTGATAATCTAAATCATTAGGAGAAAAGAATGAAGCTATTTGTTCTTTTAATAGGAATAATACTATTGTTCCAATTACAGACATAATAAGAATATAAATCATATTTATAAAATAACAGCTTTTTATTCTTTTTCCATTACTAGCCCCATAATTTTGACTAATGATTGTTGATGAAGCATCCTCAAAGGAATTAATCATATTACTTAATAATCCTGCAATAGTATTAGATATTCCTAATGCTCCAACAACTGTTTTATCATATACAGATACTGCTAAAGTATTAACATATACCTTACCAAATGAAAATAGAAATCTACCTATAAATACTGGGAATGATAGCTTTAATATGGCTAGAGTATAGCTTTTATTAAAGTTAAATTGCTTTGGAGTAATTCTTAATACATTATTCTTCATAAAACAAAATATCATACCAGAAACGAATAGAAAGCCTTGAGCTATTAATGTAGCTAAAGCTAGCCAAGTAACAGTAACATTTTCAAATGGTCCAAATGCGAATAATGTAGTTAATGATATTTTGATTATAATAACTCCAATATTTAATATAAATAGCTTTCCAGTATTTCCTTTAGCCTTTTCTAATGCTATAAAGGTATTATTCATAGTAGTTAATACTAAAATTATTATTTGAACATAATAATAACCCATTGCGTTATCAATAGTTGTTTGGTCTGTTTGTAGTAGTTTCAAAAATGGAACACCTATAGGGATAAAAATCAAGGTTAATAGCGCTACAACAAGACTAATAGTGAATAAAGTATTAGCACATTTTCTAGCCTCAGCATTTTCTCTTTCTCCATATTTTCTCGCAACTAATATTCCACCACCAGTAGCGAGTGCGCTAGAGATAGTTGAAATCATATTCTTGATTTGATCTAGTACTACTATATCAGCTGCCTCTCCTATATTAGCAGATTGAACTACCATCATATCATATATACCATATAAATAATTACATAAATTATAAAATAGAATAGGTAATCCTATAATTAAAATAGATTTCCAAAGATTACCATTTAATATAGCTTCTCTTCTTTTTATTGCTTTTAATTCCTTAGTTGATTCCATTTCCTACACCTCGCAAAATATTATAGTCCAATAGAAAAATATTAAAAGGAAAAAGTATCACAAAATAAAAAAGGTCAGACGACCTTTTTATTAATATTATTTAAAATTAGCAATAAGCTTTTTTAGATCTAATACATTAGAATCAGTCATTTTTGTTTTAATAGTAATTTTAGGTTCTAATATATTTATATTTTTCATTTTTAGTAATTGATCTGACATTAGTTTATTAGCCATAGGAGCCCATGAGCCATTTTCAATTAAGCCAACAGATCTATTTTGATAGTTCTTATGAGAAAGCCTTAGTAGAAAATCCTCCATTGGAGTAAAGATATAACCATCATAGGTTGGTGCTAATAATACCATATATTTATATTTAAAGGCTAAGGCTACAGGATATGATAAATCTACTCTTGTTAAATCAATAACATGAACTTCTATGTTATTAGTATCGCAAATATCCTTAAGCTTTAATGCTACATCATAGGTATTTCCATGAATAGATGCAGAAGCAATTAATACTCCTTCATCCTCATATTTATAACTACTCCAAATATCATATAAATTTAAATAATGACCTAAATTAGAATTTAATATAGGCCCATGTAATGGTAATATAGCCTTTATATCTAAATTACTAGCTTTCTTTAAAACCTGTTTAACAGGATTTCCATATTTACCAACTATATTAATATAATATCTTCTTGCTTCATCATCCCATTCCTCATTAGCTGATAAAGCTCCAAACTTACCAAAGCCATCAGCTGAGAATAATAATCCATCAAGTGAATCATATTCCATCATTACCTCTGGCCAATGTACCATTGGTGCCATTATAAAGCTAATAGTATGCTTACCAGTCTTAATAGTGTCATTTTCACCAACAACTATAATTTCATTTGAAATTGTAAAGAAATTCTTAAGCATAGCTTTAGCCTTTTCTGTCATAACAAGCTTCATATTAGGATATTTTAAAGCTAAATCTAATATACAAGAGGAATGATCTGGCTCTAGATGAGATACAATTAAATAATCAATATTACGATTATTTAATTCTTTATTTAAATTATTAAACCATTCATTCTTTTTCCTTTTATCAACTGTATCAAATACAACAACACTTTCATCTAATAATAAATAGGAATTATATGAAACACCGTTAGGTATTGGATATTGTCCTTCAAATAAATCTAAATCTAAATCATCACAACCTATATATTTATAATCATTACTAGGTATCATTCAAATCAACTCCTTATTAATTAAATTATACAACTATTAAGAAAAATTCTCAATAACAAAATGTATAAAATAACTATTTTATTTATATAGACTTTATCATCTATTATCACTATAAAAAATAAGAAGTGACTTTAACAGCTTCAAACCGTGATTTGTTCCCATATCTAATGCAGTATCATTTCTATAAATATTTAAGAATTCACCTAAAACGAAAGTATCTGTATTAATTCTTAGCATTGTATCATCCTGATATAATTAAATTTCTGTATGATTTGGTAAATAATCCTTTGTAATCATAATATCCTCTTTTAAAATAGTTTTCTTTAATATAATTTTAAAGCATAATGTCTTTTTTTTCAAATGATATAGAAAAAAAGGTTCTTTAAATTCTTAGGTAGCTACCTACCTACCAAACTACCTCAGTTTGGAAAGAGCCGAAAAAAAGCCGATTTGAATCAAATCGACTTTTCCCAAATTAATATGTATTTCTTATGATATCCATTGGGCTCTTTCTCAAATAATTATATAGTGGAATAACACCCATAGATATAGTAAATAAGAATGTAAAAGCTAAAAGCAATATGGTTTGCCAATTTATAGCAAATAAAGCTATATATCCTATTCCTTCCTTCATTAGAAGATTATTTGTAACAATACAAACCGCAATAATTACAATAACTGCAATAGATAGGGTTATTAATGCAATGAATATAATAGGAATCATATACATTAAGACTATTTCCTTCCTTCTGCATCCAGAAGCATATAATATACCAATTTCCTTTTTATTATCATTAATTCTTTGAATAACTAGATTAATAATAGATATAATTGTAATTAATGCAAAGATAACCGCAAGTCCAATGAAAAAATATAGCATATAGGTAATAAATGGCTCATAATCATAAGCTACGTCAAATCTTGCTCCACTTAAAAGCATATTATCCTTTCTTAAGGAAACAACTGTATTGTATTTATTGCCTATATTTTGCCAATCTACCTTGCTTACAATTTTTTTACAAACATTAATATTTTCTAATCCTTGAATATTTCTATTCGCATAAAAGTATTCATTGTTAGCACCAAATTGTACTTCTACACCAACAATTTTAACATTTTTTATCTCAATTATTCTATGGTTATCCTTTATAGTGAAGGATATGGTTTCTCCTAAATGCGGTATAGCATTGACAAGAGGATTAGAATTATATATAGCAGTATAATATTCACAATATAAATCGAACCAATCTATTTTTACATTGAAAAGCATTTCATAGAATTCTGGTCCAAGCACAATTTCATCATTCGCTAAGGTTACTTTTTTTATTGTATCAGATTCTTCAAATATAGATGCAAAATAACCTTCATTTGTGAAGAATTTATAATTCGATGCAGATTCATTAAAATTAATACTAATATAATTTAATTCTTTTGTTTCATCCTTCATGTCACAGGAAATAGTTGTTAAATCAGAATTAGAATAACATAAATAATTTTCGCCCAATTCTAATGAGTTAAATGTTGTTTTATTACCATATAAAACTTTGTATTCATAATGAACTCTATCCGATAATGTCACAGAGTCTCTAAGACCAATAGGAAATTCCTCAATAGTTTTTTGACTTAAATCGCTATTATAATAATCTAAATAATCTGTTTTTATAATACCTGCAATAGTATATTGAAAAATATCCTTATAATATACTTCTGTATTCTTTAAATCTAATAAATCAGAATAATTATTTATTTTATAATCAGTGTCTTTACCCAATACAAAATATAAATAATAATCTGTTATATAACAAGCATTGTCCTTTAGTGGCTCCTTAAAATAGAAATCAAAGGAATGAAAAATATCTTCATTGCCCTCAATCACATAATAAATAATACCATTAATATCATATCCATCACATTTTACTTTAGAATCAATAATAGAATTAATATCATTTAATTCATGCCCAAAATATGTAGCCGTAGGGAAATCCTGGGATCCCGAATTAATTACGACATATTCAAATTTATCTTCTTTACTTAATTTATAATTTATAGATTCAGAGCTATAGGTTAAGCATATTGCCATACAACCAATAGAAATGAAGGATAAAACAAGTAAAATAGCGGAAATAACAGTTTTAAACTTATGACTAGATAAATTATTTAATCCATAATTTAATATAGTTTTAAAGCTCATTGTATTCTTTTTTATTTCTTGATTCGAATTATCTGTTAAATCATGAATTTCTTCATCATTGTCCACTTTTCCATCTTTTATATGTACAATACGATCTGCAAAGCTATTAGCCAATTCCTCATTATGAGATACAACAATAACTAATTTTTCTTTAGAAATTACCTTTAATAGCTCAATAATATCTTTACTTGTATTAGAATCTAGATTCCCTGTGGGCTCATCGCAAAGTAATATTTTACTATTTTTAGCTAGTGCTCTTCCGATTGCAATTCTTTGTTTTTGCCCGCCGGATAGCTCATTTAACCTTCTATTTTCATAGCCTTCAAGACCAATTTTAGAAAGAATATCCTTTACAAGCTTATCTTTTTCTTCTTTTTCTTTTGAAGATATTACCAAAGCTAAGTTTTCGTAAACATTAAGCTTAGGTAATAGATTATATTCTTGGAATACAAAGCTTATAATATCTCTTCTATACTCCTCAAGCGATAAGGAAGAAAGAGAATTACCATCATAAAGTACCTCGCCTTCGGTCATAGAATCTATACCACCCAAGACATTTAACATAGTTGTTTTACCAGAACCAGACTGTCCTAGAATAAATACAAGCCCATTGTCTTTAAATGATAAATTAATATGATTTAACGCAAATACTTTTTCTTCCTTCGTTTGATATATTTTACTTACATTTTTTAATTCAAGCGTAAGCGTTAAAAATGGAACGGTATGCCCTTTAGAACACCAGTTATGGTATTTACAGTATTAAATAAAATGAAAAAA